>DBFJSK010000323.1:0-5074 GCA_048403675.1 Tannerellaceae bacterium
AAGCAAAGATAGTGCAAACCGAGCACAGAAACAAACGGAGTTTGGGTATGTCGAGGTGCAGCCTATCTTCGTTTTATTTGAAACAAAGATAAGTCGTCCGTTTTGTATTTGCAGCCTAAACGGAGGAATAAAAAAAGTTTATTTTAACGAACCAGCTTCCGTCGTTTTTCGCCGCGACGTAATCCGGTCGAAAATGAACAAACAGCCGGCCGCGCCCACCCCGATGGCCAGGATCACCATCCATAGCCGGGAAGGATCGTACAAATCCCACAGCCGGTCGGTCAGCTCCCCAGGCGTAAGCCCTGCCTGGCGGGCCACTTCCTCGAAATAAGCGTGCGTGGAAAGTCCTTCAGGCAAATGAAACCCCTCGGCCTCGGCATACCGTTCGGTCAGTACGACTTTATCGGAAAGACGCTGGTAAACGATACCGGAAATAAGGCCGGCAAACACATTCCCCAAGAAAACAGGAATAAACGAATACCCCATATAAAGCGCCTTCTTGTCGGCCGGAGCGATCCGTCCGATATATTCGGTAATTTTCGGCGATCCCGCCATTTCCCCCAATGAAAAAATCAAGATGGCTATCAAGGTAAAGATAACCTGTTGAGACGCCACCGTCAGGGCCATGCCCAGGGCGCAGACCAGAAAGCCCGACATCATGGATTTGAGCGGTTTCATCTTCATCACCAAACTCGACACCAACACCTGGAAAAGGATAATATACAACGCATCCACATTGGTGACGAATTCGGCATCCATCACCCCGGGCGCCGGGCTGTAGTTGGCGCTGATAAAGGGCAGGTGAGCCTGGAAAAAACGATACAGCACGCTGGTATCCACCCATTGGGAAATAAAAACCGGCAGGGTGAAAAAGAGCTGATTATACATTGTCCAGAACCCGGCTACGATCAGCAGGAAGATCAGGAATTTCCCGTCTTTCAGGATACTCGCCATGTTGCGGAAAATACCGGCGAAGGTAGTCCACAGCGAATCCGTCGGCGCCTCTTTCGAGCGCCCCGGCTCCCGGTAGAACGCTAATAGCACGAAATTCACAAGCATAATACCGGCCGAAGCATAGAAAATCAGATGCGAGGCGCCTTTGAAGAGCAGCGTCACCAACGGGCCGAAAAAAGCGCCGATATTCACCATCATATAAAAAAGGCCGAAGCCGATGGAAGCCGTCTTTTCGGTCGTGGTTTTGGCAATCGTGGCCGAGATGATCGGTTTGAACAGCGCAGCCCCCAGCGCCAGATAGAGATAGACCAGAAACACCCCTGTAAACGAGCTGAAATGGGGCAACAAAAGAAAGGCCGAAAAATAAATAATAAAAGAAAGAAAAAGAATTTTCCGGTACCCGTACCTATCGGCAATCGCCCCTGTGAGCACTGGCAGGAAATAAAGTATCCCGGTACCCACCCCCATCAAGATGCCTTTCTGATTTTGGGTAAATTCCAGGCCGCCGGCATCCGACGAACCGGTCAGATAATTGGCGAATAACATAAAAAAGCCGTACCAGGCCCAACGTTCGAAGAGTTCAATAAGGTTGGCTACCCAGAAGGTACGGGGAAATTGACGGAAAATAGACATAGGCTGTTTTTTTAAGATAAACCCTGCCGGGGGAGTCGGCCGCCGGCAGGGATAAGTAAGAGGGAAGAGAAGAAACGATCAGATGGATTCCTGACCGCCGGAATTGTTCTCGTTCCCCTTCATATCGTCGTTGCTGATACCGCGTTTTACTTTCTTGATGCCCTCTTTCAGCGTACCGAAGCGATACGAAATGCTGAATTGGAAACTACGGGTAGATTGATACGTTTTGTTTACGCTGCGGAACGTATCGTCGGCCGAGGTGTTTTCCCGCTTGATATGCTCCCAGAAAGGATTCATCAAACTGGCGGAAAGAGTGAGTTTCTTTTTCAGGAAATCTTTGTTTAGCCGCAGCCCCACGAAGTAAAACGGCGAACCTTTTCCTTGCAACTGAATCCAAGGCGAGAAATACCCGCCGTTGAGGTCGATGCGGAAATCGAGCGGCAAGTTAAACTGGCTGCCGGCAAAAAGGCGACCGCTGAACCCGCTGTTTTTCAGGTCGTTTTTCGTACTTTTCAAATCCGTATAATCCGCTCCTCCGTTCATATAAATACGGAAAAGAGGTACCGGGTTCCAGTTGGCATACATAAATAAGCCGGTTTGTTGTCTTTTCCCGATATTATCGTACGTGGTTTGCGATACGCCCGGATTTTCGGGATCGATAAAGGTATAACTCTGAATCGAATTATTTACAAACGTATACGAGGCGCTGGCATTGATGCTGAATTTCTGAGCGAACATGCTGTAATTTAGGTTGATATTATTGCTCTTCTCCGGATCGAGGTTCGGATTACCGTACGAAATATTTTGCGGATCGACGTCGTTCACATACGGATTCAGGTACCAGATGCCGGGGCGCTGGATACGCATATTGTATCCTAGGCGCAATTGCTGCGACATCGTCAGTTGATACGAAAGGGTGGCGTTCGGCACGACATTGAAATAATGAGTGTCGAAATTCTTTTCGACGGCCTTCGGGTAATTCACCTTCAGCGCCGTACCTTCGGCGCGTACGCCCGCTTTCAATCCGAATTTGTGAAACTTGAATACATAGCCCAGATAGGCCGCGTAGATATGTTGGGTATGCTTGAACGAAGAAGTGCTCGACGTTATATCCTCCCATACCTGGGTGGAATCGTTGAAAAAGTTTCGCACCGTTTCGCTGTTACTTTGGCGATGGATATATTTGCCTCCTACTTCCAGCGTTTGATCTTTCCAGGTAGGGGTGGTATAATCCACCTGTACGGTATGTTCGTTGGTGGAAGCATCATTTCGGCTCGACTGCGGGTAGAGGCGGGAGTTGGGATAATTCCAGGCGTCGTAAATCGTACTTTCGTTTTCGCTATCCTCCGGATTATGGCTGAAACGGTAGGAAAGCGTAAACAATTCGTCTTTTTTATGGGTGGAGCGCTGATAGTCCACATTTACATCGGTCGATCCGAAGGTGGACTGGTCGCTGCTGTTGCGGTTGTATCGATAGATCGGGTTCTGCTGCACATCGAGCATCTCGACCCCGAGTTCCGATATGTTTTTCATTTTTCCGTTAAATAAATTAGCGCCTATGGAAATCAGATTGAGCGAATCGATTTCGTAGCTGCCCTCCAGATTGCCGTACTGGAAAGGCCCTTTTCTTTTCGAACGCCCCGATTGGTTCAGAAAATGCTCCTGTTCATCCACCAGGTTTTCGCGGAAAGAAGTCGTCTCGTTCCAGGGAGTCGTTTCATGACTGTATCCGTAATTGGCCGTCAACCCGACCTTTCCGATTTTAGCCGAAAAATAAGCGCCTCCGAAATACCGGCCCAGCGTGGTTGCACCGCCTCTGACGGAACCGGTATACCCTTGCAGGGCGTTTTTGGTGGTAATGATATTGATGATCCCCCCGATTCCCTCGGCATCGTATTTTGCGCCCGGATCGGTGATGACCTCGATGTTTTTCACGGAATTGGCCGGCATGCTCTTCAATACTTCCCCCGGATTATTACTGAGCAGGTTCGAGGGTTTGCCGTTCATGTAAATCTTGAAATTGGTGGAACCTTTGAGCTGGATTTTATCTTCGCCGTCGACCGTTACCATCGGGACTTTCCGGAGCATGTCGAGCGTATTGCTCGTTACGGCTTCCGGATCGTCTTCCAAGCTATAGGATAACTTGTCGATTTCCACTTTTACCAGCGGCTTTTGAGCGGTTACCGTTACTTCCCCCAGCCGTTGGTTGTCTTCTTCCATATACAGCTTTCCGAGGTTGAGGGTGCGGTTTTTTCCCGATAAGGTGATATGTTTTTGGGCCGGCGCCTTGCCTATCGATTGAATAGTCAGGATGTATTTGCCTGCCTGAGCCAAGGTCGTTTCGAATTTCCCGTCGATATCACAAGCCAATAATTTAATGGCTTTCTCAGGGGCTTGGGCCGAAGCGATACTCAGCGTAGCGTACGGAACAGTTTCGTTTGTCAACGAATCAACCACTTGTCCTTTCACAGTGAAGGACCCTGAATTATCTGCGTGTCCCGTGGCGGGGAGCAAGGCAAATAGTATCAGCATTAAGGAAAAAAGTTTTTCTTTCATCGATCTAAATTATACGTTATGACATCCTATTTCTACTACGAAATGATCGTAAATGCCGCAAATGTACGGTAATAAATATTTTTAATGCTTATTTTTCTTTTAAAGAAGTATAAAATTACGACAAAAGGCGATGAGAATCGGGCGATTCGTCTATTTTTGTGTCAAATCAATTTAAACGGAAAGATATGAAGCGAGTTTCGATTGTTGTATGGATATGTTTATGGGTATCAATTATGAATGCACAAGAATTAACTAAAATTACGCTTCCTGCCGCCGCCCGCGACCGAGGGGCGAGTGTGATGAAAGCGTTAGCCGACCGGCAATCCCGGCGTGAGTTTTCCGGTAAAGAAATCAGTCTCCAGGATTTGTCGGATCTGCTTTGGGCCGCCAACGGGGTGAACCGTCCGTCGGATGGCAAGCGTACCGCGCCCTCGGCGCTCAACAAGCAAGATGTAGACATCTATGTCTTTACGAAAGACGGCGTTTATTTGTACGACGCCCCCGGGCATGTGTTGAATCCCGTGGCTGCCGGCGATCACCGAGATGCCGTAGCCGGAGGGCAGGATTTTGTGAAGCAAGCGCCTGTCTGCCTGGTGTATGTGTCCGATCTCGACCGCTTCGGAATGGGCTTTTCGGAACAAGTAAAACTCATGGCGGCGATGGATGCCGGCATCGTGTCGGAAAATGTGAATCTGTTTTGCGCAGCCGTCGGGTTGGTTACCGTGCCGCGGGCCTCGATGGATCAGGCGGCGTTGAAGCAAATCCTGAAACTTTCGGACAACCAGCTTCCGTTGATGAATAATCCGGTGGGCCATCCGGTTCGCTGATCGGAAATCCGGGCGCCCCTATTCGCTATTTGGCGGAGGGGGATGCGGCCGGGAAGCTGATATTTTATTATTTTTACTTTGAATAAAACGAAGATAGGCTGCAC
>DBFJSK010000324.1:0-10186 GCA_048403675.1 Tannerellaceae bacterium
GGCGGTCAGCTTAAGCTGAGAAGCGGAGGGCGGCAGTGAGCCTGCGCCCTCCGCTTTATCTCTATACACAAATTTTTCTTGAAATGTATATTCCCCATTCTCTGTCTCCGAACCGAATACATAGACGTCGAGCGAGGATATGGCATTTTCGTCGGTCGTTGCGATGGGTGTGTCGGCTTTCGTTGTTACGCCGCCGGCTTGGGGTGCCTGTTCGGGGGCTTTGGTTGTCTGGCCTGTTCGGAGCACCAGTTCGTTTTTGAGGATTAAGGTCACTTCACGCCGGTTGTCGTCGTTGTCTGTTCCACCGCCCCCCGTGGGGTTGTCGATGTTTTGCCCACTCTCGCTTGTACACCCTGCCAGCAGGGCGGCAAGGAGGAAGCTGGCACATGTTGATAAAATTTTCATTTCTCTGTACATTATAATTTGTATTAGCTCTCTATTGAAATGCATTGAAAATATATGTCGGTCTTTTCCCTTTACTTTGCGGAAAGAGGCAACCCGGCGAAGCAAAGCTTCCCCGCCGGGCTGCGCCTATCCGATGCTTCCTCCCTCGTCCCAATCGGCTGCCGTGGCCTGGGTGACGACGATCCGGTCTTCGTAGATCGTGACCAGCAGGTCGAACTCCTGTTCCATGTTCCGATCCATATCCATCGGCAGCTTGGCGAAAAAGGTGTTCAGATCCAGATCGCGTACGATTTGCTCGTCGTTGCACCACAGGCTCCAGATCTCGTGCGTGGAAGCCGTATAGCGAAAGGTGACGAACTCGCCCATCACCTCTTCGTCGTAATTCATGGCCGCCCGGGTTTCGTGATACGTCACTTTTCCGCTGATGCCGGGCAGGTAGTAAGTGGCGTCGCCCGACGGCGTGGTGTTTTCCAGCCCGGTGGTGAAGCTGTAAATAGCCGGAATGCCTTTTAAGCGCATCCGGTAGATCCCGTCGAGTGGGGGCACGTCGTCCGTCATCCAGCGCACCGTTACCGTCAGGGCGGCATGGGCGTGCGATAGATACACCCGCTGGTGTAATCCGAATCCTTTTTTCACGCTGAGCGTGGCCGAACCGTAATACAAACGTCCGGTATTGCCCCGGTAGCCGGGGGGAACGCCGTTGGTGACGGCGCTTACCGTCATTTCTTCGTGCAGCAGCTCTTGGCTTTCGCCCCCGAGCACGGGCGTTTCATCGCTTTCGCTGAGATTGCCCCAGAGCACGAGGGTATAGTCTCCCTCGGCCAGGTCGCCGTTCCATCCCGTTACGCTGTCGCCTTTCAGCGTGGCGGTAGCCAGTAGTTTGCCTTTGCTGTCGAAGAGGTATTGGCGGATATTGTCCACGTATATGGGCAGGGTATTTTCCATATTACTTCCCGCGTACCAGTATTCCAGCCGGACGTTGTAAGGACAAACCGAAGGCTCGTCGCCAAACGAACAGGCTGCCAACAGGACGACGAGCCATGTGCACATCGCTATTTCTTTTATTTTCCTTCCCCCCACGTTCTTTCTCTTTATTTGGTATTCATCATCGCTTCCGCTATTTCGAGGTTGCGCCTGGCTTTTCGGGGTTCTACGCCTACGGCTTTGCGGAACCAGACGGCGGCTCCTGCCGGATCGCCCTCCATCAGGGTGAGCACGCCCAGGTTGTTCCATGCCCTGGGATCGGCTTCGGCTTTGCGTAGGTAGTTCCAGGCCGATTGCAGATCGCCGGTCAGCATCACGGCTGCGGCGGCATTGACATTGGCCGTCACATCGTCGGGGAAATGGAAGGCGGCGATTTCGTATACTTCCCGGTACTGGTCTGTTCCGGGCCGATAGTAACGGGCTACCTCGTACATCTCGCTGAGGCTGAGCAGGTCGGGATGGGTATAGATCATCTCGCCCACTTCTTCGGCCCCGAGGGAGCGTATGTGGTATTGCACCACGACTTCGATGCGGCGGAGTTTGGGGAATAGGGTGCGTAACATTTCTTTATAAGGTATGCCTCCTTGCAGATCCATCAGTTGTTTTTCGCGTCCGGCAAAGACGCCGTAGCGGCTTATTACGTTGAGGGCGGCTTCGGCATAGGGGAGCCGGTTACGCCGAAGGAGTTCTTTGAGTCCTTCCCAGTCTTCGGCTACCGACGAGATGTCGAAAAGTGAGGTTGGCAATCCGTAGGCGTCGCCGACGTATCCGGCAAAGAGCCGGGAGCGGTTGGCGGCCAGTTTTTCATTGACTTTGTAATCGCCGTCTGGCGAGGCGTATCCGCGTATGCGTATGCGGCTGATCTGGG
This sequence comes from Tannerellaceae bacterium, assembly GCA_048403675.1. Lineage (GTDB taxonomy): Bacteria > Bacteroidota > Bacteroidia > Bacteroidales > Tannerellaceae > Parabacteroides. The sequence continues at coordinate 2,258 of DBFJSK010000324.1, forward strand.
AATATCCGTCGGATACGATGGGTTGGATAATGGCGTCTATCTTATTGATTTCGGAGCGGTTATTTTTATAATCGGGATAGATGTCGTCCTTCCCGAGCGGATAATCGAAATAGAGGGTGGTGCTCTGTGTGCGGCTTTTGTTTTTGAGCCTGTTATCGGGCCTTAGGAAGGATACCATCGAGAGATAGGTAGCCAGGTCGGCTTCCGAGATGCTGACGGCCGGCATGAGGGGAGCCGCTTGGCGTGTGGCGCTGGGTACAACCGGCGTTTGTACGACGGGGGCTGTGCGCAGGGCTGCGGCAGGCGGAGGGGCCACAGCCCCGGGCGCGGGTGTTTGTACTGCCGCCATTGGGGTAAGGTCGGCTCCGGCCGGGGTTACCGTCAAAGCCAGTCTGCGGGTAAGGGTATCGGTGCCAAGGAGCTGCAAGTCGCAACAATCCTTTATTTCTTGTCTGAGCAGCAGCATGGCTCCCTGCATCCATGAGGCATAGGGTATGGCTACGCGGTAGACTACTTTTTTGGAAAGGTTGTCGTTTTTGTCGAGCAGTACCCGGTAGGGGTCTATATAAACGGTTCGTGCGCTTTGCAGGGCGCGCTCGCGGCGTTCGAAGCGGTAGCGCAGTGCTCCGGTGACGATGACGGGGGCCAGGGTGATGCTTTTTTGCTTGTTTTGCAGGATGGGGGTGAACTGGATGGCGGTGTATCTGTCTACATGTACGGCGTCGAGATTCATGTCGAGGGTCAGGCGCAGACTGTCGGCCGATACGCCGATGGCCACGGGGCGGATACGGATTCCTTCGGCCTGCAGGGTGCTACAGGCCGGAAAGAAACCGAACCTTAGTATTAATAATAAAAGCGAAGTGACGAGGATCTTCATAATGCATTGACGTATTAACGTAAGAAATAGATAAACGACAAGCCTAGCCGCGTGGGGCCGAAGTAGCTGCGTGTGTAGCTGCCGGCTCTTTCCCCGCAATCGGCGCATCGGAATTTGTCGTATTTCATATAGGCGTATCCGGCTCCGATCATGGCTTCGATGCCCCATCGGTCGGCCAAGGCCCAATGGTATCCGTAAGTGAGTCCGCCCCCGTAGAGGTTTCCGCGCAGGACGTGGTTTTTCAAACTGGAGATGAAGGGTATTTGCCCGATGTTGAAATGTCCGTAATGTCCGTGCAGCCCTACGAAAAGTCCTTCGAATTTCCGGCAGAACCAATAGCGTGCCTCGGGTTGGACGAGGTAAAGATTGAGCTTCATGTCGTTGCCGTACTTCCAGGCATTGTAAGCTCCCCATAGCTCGAGGGTGATTTTGGGGGCCACGCCGACTTCCACTCCGGCATTGGGGGTGGTGGTGGCCCAGAACAGGGCATTCGTTTTCAGTGCCGTTTGCTGTCCGTAAAAAGCGATCGGCAGAAGAATTAAGGCTGCCAGTACGAGGTGGAATTTTCGGTGCATCTTCATTTACCCTATTCTTTAAAAAGAAATGATCTCAGCGTTCCAACTCTTGGTAAGAGACGGAACAGGATGAAATGAATTTTCATCCTGATTTGTATTTAAAGGCTACTCCATCGAGACAGCATCCTTATCAATCCTCTTGATCAACAAATTGATCAACGACACCCGTTTTAAAGAAATAGGATTAACTACATAAACTGGTAAAAAGACCAGTAAAAATCAGAAAGTAAATATCTTTTTGAAAATCAACAATTAGTGGCTTTCGAATAGGTTCAGAAAACGTAGTATTATTTGATGCTTAAAAGTCAAGAGAACCAAGATCGATTTGCTATAAGGCTTTGCAAAATTGTAAAACATTCGATAAACAACATATACACAGTATGATATGTGAATGAAATAAAACAACGTTAAACAAAAAAAAGGAAATCAGAAAACTTTCGCAGTAAATTTCATTGGTTAACGAATGTAAAGATATTCGGGAAAATCCTGAATATTAAAGCTTCCTTACACAAAAAAATAAAGAAAAGTTTGCCGTTACAAAATCTTGTTACTATTTTTGTAAAGTTTTAACAAGTAGATATGTACCTTTGTTCCGTCTCTTACCAAGAGATGGATTTTTTTTTAAGGAATGCCTCTTGAAATGAATTGATGTTGTTTTTTGCCTAATAATACAATTTTATTAGCTTTATCAATGCGTGAATAATCGAGCGAAGCGATGTATATGCGTGTTGTTTTCAGCGATGTGTGTCCCATGCTTTCCGATATAATCTCGTCGGTTATTCCTTTCAGTTTAGCCACACTGGCCCAGGTATGACGGGCTACGTAGGTAGATAGATGCGTATTCAGCCTATTCCCGATCTTTTGCAGCCGTTTATTTTGCAGCCTCAGTGCATGATCGTATTCCTTGAATGTTGGCGCTTTTGTTTTCAGGATAGGAAAAAGATAATGTTGTCCGGGCCGCTTATATTTGCGAAGAAGTTCCCACATCATCGGTAATAACTCGATTCGAAAAGGTTGTCCGGTTTTTTTTCGTATATATATTAATGTATTGCCTTTGATATTATCTTTTGTCAGGTGTGCAAGATCCACGAAAGCCATTCCACGGGCATAATAACAAAACAAAAACAAATCCCGGGCAAAATCCATTCCCCGATTAGGTAGCGAGAGCGTTTTTAATTGCTTGACGGTTTGCTCGTCGACAGCCCGTTTGCTTGTTTTGACTACTTGTGTACAAATATCATAGAAAGGCGATATTTGCTTATCGAGCAATCCTTCCTGCAGGGCGTGATTCCATACCATACGCAAAATACGGAAGTGAAAAGAAATGGTGTTCGGGGTAAGATTGCGTTCAAGCAAATACTGTTCAAAGCGTTTAAATAAGGAATGATCCACCTTTTTAAGCGGGACATCTTTTCCTTCTAGAAATTGTTCGAAAAGCCGTAAAGTGCTATGGTAATTTCTGAGTGTTGCTTCCGAGCGGTCGTTTTCTCTTAGCCGGATCAAAGAAGCCATATACTTTAGCCATTCCACCTGTTGAGTTCGCTGCTGGTGGCAACAAACGATTTGAGAGGCGGAAAGTTCGTCACGCTGTTGAAGTAGAAGGATAATTTCAGCCAACTGTTTTCTGTGAAAAATTATCGCTTCGTTTACTTTGATTAAATAATCCACCCGTTCGGGATGGGTATACTGGGGGATGCGGACAGTCTCAAGGGTATCATCCCATTCCTCCTCGAAAACGCGGAATCCGGTTGGGATTCGTCGAACGACGCGTTGGCAGATTATTTGAAAAAACAGAGGTGCAGGTTTTCCCCGCACCAAGGATCGTTTTCGCTTGACTTTAACGGATGTACTCATATTATTCTAGGGATTAAATATGAAATCGAAGATAATGAAATTTCCGAAAAAGTCTCTTTTAGAAGTGTTAAAGCGAAAGTAATCAGCAGATAAGTCTTTCCTGAGTCGTCCGGTTTACCACCCTGAATAATCTTCTATCGTAACCTCACGAAAATCCGGGATCACTTTGTATACCTTGCCTTTCAAAGCCTGGGCCGGATTGGTGGTGCTTAGTCCGATCACGCGCATCTCGATCACGCGCATGCCGGCCCGATGCCGGCAAAGGAATCCTCGAATACCAGGCAATCTCGAATACCAGGCAATCCTCCGGAGCGACCTGCAAATCCGAAGCCGCCTGCAAATAACACATCGGGTCGGGCTTGCTCCGGGTAATCCGGTCGGCCGTCACCAGGGTATCGAACAGCCCGCCGAGCGACAGGAGCCGGAACGCCCGCCTGACCTTGGCTTCGTCGGAACTGGTTACCAAACCGAGCTGCACGCCGTTCGCTTTCCACATCCGTATAAATTCCAGCGAACCCGGCATGGGAGGGATGGGCATATCTTTTTCGTAAGCGATCGATTCGTCGTGTATTTGTTGCCGCAACGCTTGCGGAAAATCCGAGAAATATTTCTCCATGATGAAAGGAAGCGTGGTGCCTTTGATGACGTGGGCGAAATTGTCGATGTCCACCTTGTATTTTTCGGCTGCTGCGTTCCAGAAAATATCGTAAATAGGTTCCGTATCCACCACTACGCCGTCGAAATCGAAAAGAGCTGTTTTCATCTGTTATGCGGTTATTAAGTTTCGGGCAAAAATAGGAATAAAAAACGTAATAAAACGCAAAACCGACAAAGAGATAACTCCGTCATCCTTTCGCCCGTCGGCAAGCTGCATTGGCTTTTCCCGCAATCCAATATCGGTATTCCTCTTCGTTTGCCTCACCACTCGCTATCCTGTCGTTTGGGCAGGAAGACAAGGGCTTATCCTGTTTCCTATAAGGAACGAATGAAAGGGAAGGTGTCCGTCTGTCGCCTTCGGCCGCTTCGCTGTCGCAAATTCGTTGAGCATGGATTACATGAAGTGGCTTTCATCCTAGTAATCAAAACTTTTACTAAAGCCACTTGTTTCATCCAAACAAGGAAAACTTATTCTTCTTTGTTTTCTGATTAAAAAAAGAAACTTAAAAAATAATGGAGGAAATGTTATGACTGCACCGTTAGAAGGAATTAAAGTGATCGACTGGACTCAGGTACAATCCGGGCCGTCTTGTACACAAATGCTGGCTTGGCTGGGAGCCGACGTAATTAAAATAGAACGCACCGGCACCGGCGACCCCACTCGTTCCGAACTCCTGGACTACCCCGACCTCGACAGTTTGTATTTTTTACAATTGAACTGTAATAAACGTTCCATCGAACTCGACGTGAAAACGCCCGGAGGAAAAGAAATCCTGACCAAACTGTTGAAAGACGCCGATATTTTCGTAGAGAACTTGCATCCCGGCGCTGTAGACAAGCTCGGGTTTTCGTGGGAAGAAGTACATAAAATCAATCCCCGCATCATCTACGGGTCGATCACAGGCTTTAACGACGATTCTCCTTTCGCCCACGTAAAAGCCTTTGAACCTGTCGCCCAATGTGCGGGCGGCGCGGCGGCCACTACCGGATGGTGGTCGGGCGAGTACAATATCCCTACCCAGTCGGGCGCCGCTTTGGGAGACAGCAATTCTGGCATGCACCTGCTGATCGGCTTGCTGGCCGCCCTGCTGCAACGGGATAAAACCGGCGAAGGTTGCTTCGTACAGCAATCCATGCAAGACGCCGTGCTGAACCTTTGCCGTATCAAGCTTCGCGATCAACTCATTCTCGAACATACCGGAGAATTGAAACACGCGCCCAGTTATCCGGCGGAAAAAGCGGGCGACACCGTGCCCCGCTTCGGAAATGCCGAAGGCGGCCAGGTACTAGGCTGGTGTTATAAATGCAAAGGCTGGGAAACCGACTCGAACGCTTACGTATATATCGTACTTCAAAATGAAGCCAAAGCGTTCGCCGAAGCTTGCCAGGCATTGGGCAAACCCGAATGGATCGACGACCCGAAATACAATACACCGGCTGCCCGCAACCTGGTGAAAGATGAAATTTACAAGGGAGTGGAAGCCTATACCATCACCCGCGATAAATTGGAAGTAGTGGAAACGTTGGGCAAAGCCGGCGTGCCTTGCGGCCCTGTATTGAGTATGCTGGAAATTCAAAAAGATGATTCCTTACGCAAATGCGGAACGCTGGTGGAAGTGGATCAACCCAAACGCGGGCAATTTCTGACCATCGGCTGCCCGCCCAAATTTTCATCCTTTACGCCCGATATAAAAGCCGCCCCGCTATTGGGCGAAAACACCGACGAAATCCTGAAGGAACTCGGGTACACGGACGATGAAATTGCCAAGTTCCACGCCAACCACGTCGTGAGCAAATAAAGAGACAAAAGGTAAAGGCAACTACACACTGTTGTCTTTACCTTTTCCTGTATATAACCCCGTCTTAAAATTTAGGAGGAAATAATCATGCCAGATTTACAAAATCAAAATCAGAACCAACCCCTTACCGATGGAATGCACCTGATGGTGGAAGCTCTCAAGCGTAACGGACTCGATACGATGTATGGCGTCGTCGGGATTCCCGTCACCGACCTTGCTCGCCATGCCCAGGAAGAAGGCATACGCTATATTGGCTTCCGCCATGAACAATCGGCCGGCAACGCAGCCGCCATCAGCGGCTTCCTGACCCGCAAACCGGGTATATGCCTGACAGTTTCGGCTCCGGGATTCCTGAATGCGCTTCCCGCCCTGGCTTCCGCCACGATCAACGGATTTCCGATGATACAGATCAGCGGCTCCAGCAACCGGGCCATTATCGATCTGGAGCAGGGAGATTACGAAGGCTTGGATCAAATGAACGTAGCCAAGCCTTTTGCCAAAGCATCTTACCGGATCAACCGTCCCGAAGATATTGCCACCGGGCTGGCCCGCGCCATCCGCGCGGCCGTCTCAGGCCGTCCGGGCGGTGTGTACCTCGACCTGACCACCGCGCTCCTGGAAACCGTGATGGACAAAGAAGAGGCCGAAAAAACACTGTACACCGTGCACGATCCGGCGCCGGCCATGATTCCGTCGGAGGCTTCGGTACGACGGGCGCTGGATCTGCTCTTGCAAGCCGAAAAACCATTGATTTTGCTCGGTAAGGGGGCCGCTTACGCCCAGGCCGATGATGCCATCCGGACATTTATAGAAAAAACGGGTATTCCGTTTTTACCCATGTCGATGGCCAAGGGATTGATGCCGGACGACCATGCCCTGAGTGCCGCCGCCGCCCGCGGGCTGGTTCTTAAAAACGCCGATGTCGTGATGTTGCTGGGCGCCCGCCTGAACTGGCTGCTTTCGCACGGCAAGGGCAAAAAGTGGAATCCGGATGTGCGCTTCATCCAATTGGACATCGATCCGGAAGAGATTGACAGCAACCGGCCCATCGAGGCTCCGGTGGTAGGGGATATAGCTTCGAGTATGTCGGCCCTGTTGGCCGGATTATCCGGTCAGACGGTTCCCTCACAAGCCGGTTGGCTGTCTGAAATTGACAAGGACAAGCAAGCGAATGCCGCAAAAATGGAAGCCCGGTTGAGCCAAAATCCCTCGCCGATGAACTTCTTCAGCGCGCTGAGAGCCGTTCGGAACGTATTGGAAAAGCATAAAGATATTTATTTGGTGAACGAAGGAGCCAATACCCTCGACGATACGCGGGATGTGATTAACATGTATTCTCCGCGCCGCCGGCTGGATTGCGGAACCTGGGGCGTGATGGGTATCGGCATGGGCTATGCTATCGGAGCCGCCATTACCAGCGGCAAACCGGTGGTTTGTATCGAAGGCGACAGCGCTTTCGGTTTCAGCGGCATGGAAATAGAAACGATCTGCCGGTATAAGCTGCCCATCACCATCGTGATTTTCAATAACGGCGGCATTTACAACGGATCGCAGGTCAATCTGGGCGGAGGCTCGGACCCTTCTCCCACCACACTCGACCCCCATGCCAAATACGACCAGCTCATCACCGCTTTCGCAGGCACGCCCTACTACGTCAGTACGCCCGAAGAACTCGAAAAAGCGCTGGAAGAAGGAATTGCTTCGCTGAAGCCGGTTTTGATAAACTGTGCGCTCGATCCGAAAGCGGGCGTGGAAAGCGGCCATATCGCCAACCTTAATCCGAAAGAATTAGGAAGTAAATAGTATGAATTAAATAGACGTGTATCATGTGGAATATTATAGTAACGGATCTTGTTCCGATATTTGTGGTGATGATATTAGGCTACACAGCCGGTAAAACCAATTCTTTTACCGGCGATAACGCCCGTAGTTTCAATAAATTGGTATTAAATTACGCCTTGCCGGCCGCTTTGTTTCTCTCGATTGTGAAAGCCGACCGCCAAATGCTGTTTGAAGATATAAAGCTGACCATTGTGAGCATATGCGTGATTGTGGCCGTCTTTCTATGGTCGTTCTTCGGCTGTTACAAATTCTTCAAACATACGAAATCCGAAGCCGCCGTTTGCGCCCTGATCGCAGGATCGCCCACGATCGGTTTTCTGGGCTT
>DBFJSK010000325.1:0-1570 GCA_048403675.1 Tannerellaceae bacterium
AGCATGCGCAGGGAGGTTTCCGCAAGCCCCTCTATAAACAACTAGTTATCAGTAAGATAAAAACCCTGTATTTTTATCCTTACCGATTCCTACTTATTGTCAAAATTTTATTTTTCAAAGGAAGAGATTAAACCCGCTTAGGCCGCCATTCCATTTTATAAAAAACCGTAAAAACTACTCCCTGAACCGGCTTATCCGGTTATATTCTCCCTCCCCCTTTTCGGACAGATACTAAAAAATGCCTATCTTTGTAGAACGATCGGCCAACGCGTATTTTCCTTCCCGTTTGCACCAACGAGACGTCCTCCTGCCGAAGGATGGGAAAAAGGCCGCCGGCCGGTCGGACGTATTAATATTTTAGAAAAAGACGATGAACGAAAGACCGCTAATTTTACTTACAAACGATGACGGCGTAGATGCCAAAGGAATAAAAGAACTCACCGAATGCCTGCGCGATCTGGGCGATCTGGTGGTATTCGCTCCCGACGGTCCCCGCTCGGGCATGAGCAGCGCCATTACCTCGCTGGTTCCTATTAAATATACCCTGTTGAAAAAAGAAAAGGGATTAACCATTTATAGTTGTACCGGCACACCGGTGGATTGCGTTAAATTAGCCATCAACGAAGTGCTCGACCGCAAACCCGACTTGTTGGTTTCGGGTATCAACCACGGCGGCAATATGGCGATTTGCGTAAATTATTCCGGTACGATGGGCGCGGCCGCCGAAGGTTGCATCTTCGATGTGCCCTCGCTGGGCGTCTCCTTGCTCGACCATGCGGCCGACGCCGACTTTTCGGAATGCTGCCGCCTGGGCCGCCAGTTGGCGCGCCGGGTACTTCGGGAAGGATTGCCGCACGGTACTTACCTGAATTTGAACGTACCCAACCTGCCCCATGTAAAAGGAATGAAAATCTGCCGCCAGGCCGACGGCCGCTGGGTACGCGAGTTCAAACGTTCGGAAAACGCTTCGGGCGAGCCGGTATTCTGGCTGACAGGCTCCTTTGAAAGCGCCAAACCGATTCATCCGGACAACGATATGCTGGCGCTCGACAGCGGATATGCCTCGCTGGTACCTTGTAAGGTAGACGTCACCGACTACGATTTCTTGGATAAAATCGGCAATTGGGAACTGCACTGAGAAATTCCGAACCATGAAATACTACCTCATAGCCGGCGAAGCCTCCGGCGATTTGCATGCTTCGAACCTGATGGCCGAATTGAAAAAACAAGATCCCGAGGCCCAATTTCGTTTCCTCGGCGGCGATCTGATGCAAGCCGTCGGCGGCACGCTGGTGCACCACTACCGGGAAATGGCGTTTATGGGGATCATTCCCGTCCTGCTGCATCTCAAGACGATTCTGGGATACCTGCAATCCTGCAAAGAAGACATTCGACGGTATGCGCCCGACGTAGTCATTTTAGTAGATTATCCGGGGTTCAACCTGAAAATAGCCCGCTATGTGAAGGTCGAACTCCGGCGACCGGTCTATTATTATATCTCGCCTAAAATCTGGGCCTGGAAACAATACCGCATCCGCGATTTCCGGCGGTATGTGGACCGGATGTTCTG
>DBFJSK010000326.1:0-3507 GCA_048403675.1 Tannerellaceae bacterium
GAAGAACAATATTACAAAGCGTTGGAAGACAGGATTAGTCTGAACCCGATATTAAATGCTTTTCAACATACTGTCCATACGTATCATATACAGGACGAACTGGTACAGGCATTTTTGAAAAGCATGAGAAGCGATTTATATAAATCCCGGTTTGATGAAGAGGAAATAAAGGAATACATTTATGGTTCTGCCGATGTGGTAGGGTTAATGTGCCTGAAAGTATTTGTAAAAGGCAATGACGACGAATATGAAAGACTAAAGCCTTATGCTGTACGGTTGGGGTCGGCCTTTCAGAAAATTAATTTTCTGCGTGACCTGAAACACGATACCCATAATCTGCACCGCGACTATTTTCCTATTCTTAAAACCGAAGGTCTGAACGAAAAAACAAAAAAGATGATCCTGGAAGATATTATGGAAGACTATCGGATCGCTCTGGAAGGTATAAAACAATTGCCCGAATGTGCACGTCTGGGCGTGTATGTGGCTTTTTTGTATTACAGGTCGCTTACCTTACGTATTATGCGCACAAAAGCTGAAAAGCTGATGGAGGAACGGATCCGAATATCCGATCTCAATAAAATATTTTTGTTGTTCAGGGCGTATGTCGATACAAAGATGACAACTAAATTTTCTCTTTAAACTCAATAGTATATGGTTATTCTGGTGAATGAAAAGGATAGGGCTACCGGCCGTATGGAAAAAATGGAAGCACATCGCAAAGCGCTTTTGCACCGTGCCTTCTCTGTGCTTATTTTTAATTCGAACGGGGAAATGCTGCTTCAACAACGGGCGTTGGATAAGTATCATTCGCCGGGGTTGTGGGCAAATACTTGTTGCAGCCATCCGTATCCGGGCGAGAAAGCAAAAGAAGGTGCTTTGCGCAGGCTGAAAGAAGAAATGGGCATGAAAGGAAGGTTGACCTTTTTGTTTAAGTTCATCTATAAGGCGCCTTTTGAAAACGGGCTGACTGAGCATGAAATAGATCACGTGTTTATGGGTGTATCGGATAGATTGCCGGAAATTAATCCGTCGGAGGTGGCGGCTTATAGATATATGACACTTGAGGAGATACGAAATGATATGCGGAAAAATCCCCGCCTGTATACGGTTTGGTTCAGGATCCTGCTCGAAAAACACTACGCGGAGTTAAGCCGTTCCTTGGTAAAAAAGCATGAAGTATGAAAACTGGCGTAATCGGTTCGGGTATAGGCGGGCTGGCCATTGCCATCAGGCTGGCTTTAAGAGGAAATGAAGTAACTGTTTTTGAGAAAAACGAGCAGCCGGGAGGTAAAATTTCCCAGTTATTTGCCGATGGTTACCGTTTTGATACCGGGCCTTCCCTTTTTACCTTACCGCATCTGGTTGAGGAGTTATTTACCTTAGCCGGTAAAAAGAGGGAGGATTACCTTGCCTATCAACGTATAGAAACGAATTGCCGCTATTATTTCCCCGACGGAACCGACTTTGTGTTTTATCGCGATGAAGACAGGCTTCGCTCGGAAATAAGGGAAAAGACAAACGAAGATCCGCAGCATGTATTTCGCCGGCTGGCTCGATCAAAGCAGGTATATGAAATCGGCGCGCCGGTGTTTTTATTCAGTAATTTTCACAAACTTAGCAATTTTAATACTCCTCCTTTCAAAAAGGTCGCCTTGAAATTGCATAAGCTCGATTTCTTTCGTACCATGCATGGGGCCAACAGCGCTGATTTTGAGGACTGGCGTTTTGTCCGGATTTTTGACCGCTATGCTACTTATAACGGTTCCAACCCCTATAAAGCCCCGGCTACCTTGAACATGATTGCCCACCTGGAAAACAATGTGGGCACGTATTTTCCCAAAAGAGGAATGTATGATATTGTAAACAGCCTTTATAAGCTGGCACAAGAAACGGGAGTCGGATTCCGTTTCCGAACGAAGGTGGAGGAAATCGGGATGAAGCATCGTCAAGTGACCGGGTTAAGAACAGGTGAGGGTTTTATTCCGTTTGATTGTGTCGTTTCTGATGTCGATGTCTGTTATGCGGCAAACTGCTTGATGGAGCCTAGCCCTTATCGCCATCGCCTGAATCGGGCTGAACCTTCTTCTTCGGCCCTTATTTTTTACTGGGGGATAAACCGGACTTTTCCTGAGCTTGACTTGCATAATATTCTTTTTGCCTCCGATTATAAGCAGGAGTTCAATGACTTGTTTACCCGGAAAACAATTCATCACGATCCGACCATTTATATCTTCATCAGTTCGAAGCTGGTTCCGGATGATGCGCCGGAAGGTTGTGAAAACTGGTTTGTAATGGTGAATGCCCCTGCCGACAGCGGACAGGATTGGGATAAACTGATCCGCAAGACGCGGGCGGCGATCATACGTAAAATCAATAAATCCCTGCATGTTACGATCGAAAAATGTATTGTGAATGAGCATGTGGCTTCTCCGCTGACGATAGAAAGAAATACTTTGAGCAGGTATGGCGCTTTGTATGGCGCCTCGTCCAATTCCATGTTTTCCGCTTTCCTACGCCATCCGAATGTGATAGGGAGCATAAAGAATCTCTATTTCGTCGGGGGCAGTGTTCATCCGGGGGGAGGCATCCCGTTATGTCTGGCCAGTGCGCTTATTGTGGATCACGAAATTGCAGCTAGGGTGGGGGATGAATAAAAAACTTGCGAAGATACTTTCCGTACGGGAGATGCCTCTCAATTTTATCCGTTTTTATACAGTGGGCATTCTCTTGTTTATGCTACCGGCGACCCGTAATTTTTTTATTTCCATTATCTCGTTTTCGCTTTTGTTGGTGTTTGGGGTTCTCTTTTGTTATCATCGAGAGTGGAAGGGCAAGACGATCTGCTGGTTTGTCTTTATTGTGGTTTCCTCTTTCTTGCTGGAAATGTATGGTGTGAATACCGGTGAAATTTTTGGAGCGTATCAATATGACCGGGGGTTGGGGTTCCAGATAAACGGTACACCGCTCCTTATCGGGTTCAACTGGCTTTTTCTTACGTATGCAACCCACGATATAGCTGCGGTATATTTTGGAAAACCTGTTTTACGGATTATAGGAGGTGCCGCGCTGATGATCTTCTATGATTTAATGATGGAGATCGTTGCTCCTGTAATGGGCATGTGGCATTTTACAAATGCTTATCCCCCGCTGTCTAATTTTTTAGCCTGGTTGGGTGTTTCTTTACTTTATCATACCGGCTTTGAAGTGTTTAAAATCCGGGCGGATAATTATCCGGCGCGGATGTTGTACTGGATACAATTGGTGTTCTTTATGTTTATTGCGTGTTATAGTTTAATCATCGTTCCGAAATGGAGTTGATAAAAGCAGTGTGGAAATGATAAAAGCAAGACATACCTTGATGGGCAGGCTGGTTTCCGAAGTGTTTTCGGTTTACCGGCTGAATCGGGCATTTGCCTCTATCCGTTTTAGGGGTAGCGTATCGGATAAGGGTTTACCTGTTTTGATGATAGCCAATCATTTTTCCTGGTGGGATGGTTTTATACA
>DBFJSK010000327.1:0-2142 GCA_048403675.1 Tannerellaceae bacterium
CGCTGGCAGAAACCGGGCGACGTAACCGACGTACCCCGCGTCAGTCTGGGCAAAAGCGGCATCGAACTGGCCCGCAACACGACCGAATATTTGCACGACGCCGGTTTCCTGCGTCTGAAAAACGTGAACGTAGGCTACACCTTCAAAGGTATCCGCATCCATAAATTCCATATCCGCGATATTCGTCTGTATGCCCAGGCTACCAATTTGCTTACCTTATTCAGCGAATATTACAACAAATACAGCGGCGAACCGGAAATTATGCGCGACGTAGATTCGGCCCAGAAGCGAAACCTGAGCTTGAACGTAACCTACCTCACGCCTCCCCAGGCCCGTACGTATACGATCGGATTGAATGTAAACTTTTAAAAGAACGAAATTATGAAAATCAACTATATGGTCATGCTGGCGCTAGGCGCTCAGTTGGCCTGCACCTCCTGCGACGACATGGACTTTTTGCAAATCAAACCCGACAACCTGGAACTGACCGACGACCGGATTAAAACCATCGACGATTTGGATAAATTACTGTTGGGAGCTTATAATAAAGTACGCTCCTCCGGTTTCTACGGCGGCCGTACCCTTCGGGGATTCGATTGTATTGCCGACGACGGCATCGCCGATGTGGCGACTTTCGAATGGGTGCAAATGAGCGCGCATACCATGAACCTGGTGAACCTGGTGGGGCGCGAGGCGTGGACAGATACCTACAATGCGATCAATATGGCCAACCAGGTGGCATTCAGCGACGTGGCCGAAAGTATTCTGGCCGAAAATCCGGAAAAAGAGGCCGCTTTCAAGGCGGAAGCCTGCTTTATCCGCGGCTTCGGCTATTTCCAACTGGTACGCGCTTTCGGGCTGCCGTATGCGGATGAAACCAAAGATGTGGCCGAAATGGGCGTGCCCCTGAGGCTGACAGGCGTGTTGAACCGGGAAACGGCGTTCGAAGTTTTGCCCCGCTCGACGGTGGAGGAAGTATATACCCAAATCATTACGGATTTAACCTATGCAATCGCTAATTTGCCGGCTTCTTATACCGTAGAATCGGGGCGGGCTACCATAGACGGGGCGAAAGCGTTGCTGGCGAAAGTCTATTTTTACAAGCACGATTTCAAGCAGGCGGCTGCGTATGCCCAGGAAGTGATACGTACGGGAAAATACGATTTGGACGAAGATTTCTCGGCTCGCTTTGCCCGGGCGGAAAAGAAAACACAGACGAAAGAGATTGTGTCCATGATTCCTTCCGCCTCGTTGATTGAAGATTCCTGGGGTGGTTTGCGGGATTATCGCACGAACGGACTGGCGCTGCCGACGAGCCGCCCGTCGGATGACCTGATTGCGGCTTACGACCAGGAAGCCGACCGGCGTTTCAAAGCTTATTACGCGCATATCAACGGTTTGTGGTATACCACCAAGTTCGATTATGAATACATGGACGGAATCATTATGGGATACAACGAGCTGTTGTTGATCTATGCCGAATCGGCGGCCGAATCCCAGGGGAACAGCGAACTGGCTTTGCAGGCCTTGCAAACGATAGAAAAAAGAGCCTATGGAGAGGCCCGGACTACGCAGACGGACAAAACCACGCTGATTCAGACCGTACGGAAAGAAAGACGATTGGAAATAGCGCTGCAAGGCGAAAGGCTCTTCGAACTGAAACGGCTCAAACAGCCGGTGCGCGGAGATGCCTGGGATTCGCATAAAATCTTGTTCCAGATTCCGGATGTAGAACAAAACGGGAATCCGGATATACACATGAACTGATCGGGAACTGCCGATCCGAAAGGAGAGGGGAGGGAGTTCTGCTAACCGGATTCTCTCCCCTTATTTTCTTCCCGACCGATTTCTTTCATCCCCTAGATAGACACGCTTATGTATAGAAAAATCCTACTTTCCTTTTCTTTCTTCCTGTTTGCCCTCGGCTGTATAGCCGCCGAATCCTCCGACGGGAAGACTCCCTGCAAAATAGAACCCCTGTTCTGGTGGACAGGCATGAAAAATACCGAATTGCAATTGATGGTCTATGCCGACCATATCGCCGACTACCGCCCCGCTATCGATACGGAAGGCGTGTACCTGAAAAATTATGTTTCGGTGGAAAGCCCGAATTATTTGATCCTTTATCTGGACTTGTCGGAA
>DBFJSK010000328.1:0-18256 GCA_048403675.1 Tannerellaceae bacterium
GAACGTACCGGTATAGCTCATCGAAATCTTCTCATACCACCGTTCCTTACCCACGGCATGTTTGCGTTTGAAAGGGAAGATACGGCTCATCGTCACCGTCAAATCGGGAAGCGTCACCGAAATGGCCGAGTCGCGCGAGCGCTGGTTCACATTCATGGTAGCCGAAAGCGAAAAAGGGTTATTCGGGAACCGCTGGGTGATATTGATACTCGATCCCTTCGTATTCTGCGTGGCATCGGCGAATCCCTGCGAACCCGGGTAAAGGCTGGCCGTATTGTTGCGGTCGTAACTGCTGGTGGAGAAGTTTACGCTGGCCGAGAACGTCCGGTAGGGATTGGCTTTCGGATCTTGCGTATGCGTCCAGTTGATTTTAAAGTCTTTCGAAAGGCTGTAATCGGGCAGGTTCTTATCGCCCAGCTTGGTCACCAAGTAGGAAGCGTTGAAATTACCCGAAAACTGGTAGCGTTTCCGATAAGTAGAACGAGCCGAAAGCCCCCACGAGCCTTTGGTATAGATTTCACCGGTCAGAGCCAGGTCGATATAATCGCTCAGGGCAAAATAATATCCGCCGTCGCGCAGGAAGAAACCGCGGGCGTTTTCATCTCCGAACGTAGGCATGATGATACCCGACGAATAAGAGTTCGAAAACGGAAAGAAACAAAAAGGAAGTCCCAGCGGATAGAGCGGCACATCCTCCAGCACGAGGTAAACCGGGCCGGTGACGATATTTTTCTTGGGTCGTACCTTGGCCTTGGTCATCTGGATATAAAAGTGCGGATGCTCGTGTTCATCGCAGGTGGTATAGCGGCCTCCGACCATATTCAGCACATCGTTCTCCATTTTTTTCGTGCGCCCGGCCGTTACGTAGCCTTCTCCCTGTTGGGTGATTACGTCGGTAATATACCCTTTTTTCGTCGAGAAATTATAGCGCATGGTTTTCGACTCGTATTCCTGGTCGCCGTCTTTGAAGAGCGGATACCCGAATTCTTCCCCGATGGAATCGAGGCCGAATTTGGCATACACCAAACTGCTGTCCAGATTCATCTCGATTTCTTCCGATTCGAGTTCGATCTGTTGGTATTTCACTTTCCCGTCGCCGAAGAGGTAAGCCCAGTTGCCGGCCGTCATCACGATAGAGTCGGCCGCCTGGTAGGATACCGGAGCGTCCAACCCGGCTTTGCCCGCGGTAGAATCCGCCGGAGCGATGCTATCGGCGGCCATAAGGCTGTCAGGCCGCAACACACTGTCGGGTTTCAGCACGCTATCGGGCCGTTCCGCTACCGGCGCCCGACGAACGCGCTGCGACCGGCCCCCCTGAGAGGCGGCCTCCTGCGTATGAGCGATAAAACCTCCCGTGAGGAAAAGTAATAGGATTATCAGGACTCTGTTATTCATTCATCAATACATTCCAACCGTTCCGTTACAGCGTGCAAATGTATAATAAATAAACGAGGCTCAACGACTTTATTCCCCTAAAAAGAGTTTACACCAGCTTTCGAAGCGGGTCACCGTTTCCTCTCCGTACTTGGAAAGGCTTTGTTTTACCTTTTCTACCGGTTTTTCTTTTCCGAGTTTGGTTTTACTGAAAAATTTATCGGCAAAACAGATCAACTGCTCTTCCATAGAAACCGGCCGCATATCCTGCCGAGGCAACGGGAGATGCTGCGTATCAATCATTTCCAGCGAGATACCCGTACCGGTATGGCGTTCGCAGACCAAAGCGTGGCGGGGATATCCTTCTTCCCGCATCAAGCCGGCGCCCAGGTAACCGTGGCAAATATAGGGTGAAGTACCGAAGCAACCGATTTCCGGGGCGTTGCATTGGAAAATGCCGATGTCGTGCAACAGGGCCGCCTCTTCGATAAAAACGAGGTCGAGGTTCATTTCCGGATGTAAACGGGCTATTTCCAACGCCTTGTCGGCTACGCTCCGGCTATGGTCTACCAAGATGGCGTAGGCTTTCGAGCCGACAGGGTAGTAGCGGGAAATAAGGGTGAGCGGATTCATATTTCATTTTTTTAATAAACGCTGCAAACTTACGGAAAATAGTGTGATGATGAGCGGTTATCCGTCAAGAAATCGTATTTTTGTCCGTTAGGAATCGACATCAAATGGAAGTGACATCAAATCGAATGAAAGTAGCTATCTGCCTGGCCCTCGTCGGGCTTTGGCTGGCATGCCCTTGGAGCGCCGGGGCGGTCGGCCCCGAGAAAGCGCCGCTGAAACTGGGCGCCGAACGTTTAGACGTAGTCACCCGCTTGCTCCAGGATAAACGGGTGGGATTGGTGGTAAACCAGACGTCTATCCTGGAAAAAGAACAGGTACACCTGCTCGATGCCCTGCTTGAGAAGGACGTCGATGTGAAAAAAGTCTTTGCCCCCGAACATGGATTCCGGGGAACGGCCGACGCGGGCGAGCAAATTACCGATAGCCGGGACATCAAAACCGGCGTTCCGATTATTTCCATTTACGGAAAAAATAAAAAACCGACAGCGGCTCAATTGCAGGACATCGACGTGGTGGTGTTCGATATACAGGACGTAGGCGCGCGGTTTTACACCTATATCAGCACCCTGCACTATGTGATGGAAGCTTGCGCCGAAAACGACAAAATGTGTATCGTGCTCGACCGTCCCAACCCCAACGATTTTGTCGACGGGCCGGTACGCGAACCCGAAATGGCCTCGTTTGTAGGGGTCGATCCGCTGCCCCTGTTGCACGGGTTGACGGTGGGCGAACTCGCCTGGATGATAAATAAAGAGGGATGGTTGAAAAGTCAGCCGGATACCTGTCGGTTGAAAATCGTCAAGATGGAAAACTGGAAACACGGCGATCCGTATTGGCTTCCGGTGAAACCTTCACCCAATTTGCCCAACGATCAGGCCATTCGTTTGTATCCTTCGTTGTGTTTTTTCGAAGGCACGAATATCAGTGTGGGCCGGGGTACTTATTTCCCTTTTCAGGTGATCGGGTTTCCGGATAAGAAGTACGGCGATTTTACGTTTACCCCGGTATCCTTGGCCGGGTTCGATACCAATCCGTTACAGAAAGGCAAGGAGTGCTACGGGGCCGATTTGCGGGAATATCCCTTCGAAGGCGGGTTGACGCTTCGTTTTTTGCTGGACTTTTACCAGAAAGCAGGCAAAGACCAGGCTTTCTTTTTTGCGCGGCCGCATTGGTTCGATTTGTTGGCCGGTACGAAGAAGCTTCGTTTCCAGATTGTACGCGGTCTCACAGAGGAAGAGATCCGGGCCAGTTGGGCGCCAGCCTTGGAAACATATCGACAAATGCGGAAAAAGTATCTTTTATATCCCGATTATCCGAAAGCCGGTAAGAAATAAAAAAAGCGGGGCTGTCTTTTTCTGTAAGACAAGCCCCGCTTTTCGTAGGGGAAGGGAGAGGGCACCTTATTTCTGTTTTTCCAATACCAAGAGGCGGGTATTGTCGATTCCGTACAGCGCGATTTTGTGTACCGGACGCCGCTCGCCGCGGGCTTCGAAACGAACGACCTTAGCCAGGTCGGCCAGCAGCGCGTTCTCGCCGGTCATATCCGGACAGGCCATGCGGGTGGTGGCCACGCCTGGAAATTTAATGATCTGTTTCTGGGAATCGCTATAGTCTATTTTGCCCATGATCCGGTTGCAACCGGCGCTTCCGCTCAACGTCCGTTCAGGAGTGTTTAAAACGAGGAATTGATGGGCTACGGCCGGATCGACCGTTTTGCCGTCCATTTCTATCACGTTCCACGTTCCGTTGAGATCCGAAAAAGTGGCGGCCACTGTCTTTTTCGAGTGGCAGCCGGCCCACAAGCCGATACCGGCTAGGAGCAGGCCTAGATACAAAAGTTTACGCATACTTATTTAGTTCTGGATAATACGAATAATACATTTCCGTTCTGATCGACCAGGCACATCTCGTTGTCGTTCTGGCCGGCTTTCACGCCTTTGACTTGTTCCATCGATTGGAGTACTTTGCCTTCCACATCCATATTGGGACAGGCCATCATGGTGGTAGCGGCCGGATTGATGGTGATGGACGAAACGTCGTCCGAATCGAGGTTGATGGTGGTATTGAAAAGATTACAGCCGGTATTGCCGTTGAGTTTATTTTCCGGGATGTTGAAGTTCATCTGAGGCAGTCCTTCTTCGAGCAGTTTTTCGCCTTTTACTTCGATTACGTTCCATTTTCCATCCAATTTTTTAGCATCCGTTTTGACGTCGGAACAAGCAAATAGCATTCCGGCCAGCACCGGAATCATCATTACGTAAAAAATCACTTTTTTCATACCATTATCATGTTTAAAAATATATATGTAAAAATAAGACGCAAAAGAAAGGAGAAAAGTTCCCCGCACCTGCTCTATTTAGTTTATATTAACAGACTGCCGGATCAGATTTCGCTTCATCCATTTCTTCGTTCGCCAGCGCAGTCCGAGCACGATGCCGCGGGAACATTCGTCGAGAGCGAACGCAAACCACATCCCGGCCAGTCCCCAGCCGAAAACAATTCCGAACAAGTAGCCGCAGAAAACGGCGAAGAACCACATGCACACCAGCTCGATCAGCACGGGTATCACCACATCCCCCACCGCACGCAGGCAGAAGAGGAACAGCAGCACCGTGGCCCGGCCTTGTTCGAGTAAAATATCGACCAGCAAGGCGCCCATCGCGATGGAGATGATGGTTTGATTTTCAGTAAATATCCCCAGGAGCGAACGCCCTATGAGGTACACGCTTCCGCTGGCGATGAAGGTAACGAGCAACGAGCGTTTCCACGCGTACC
This sequence comes from Tannerellaceae bacterium, assembly GCA_048403675.1. GTDB lineage: Bacteria > Bacteroidota > Bacteroidia > Bacteroidales > Tannerellaceae > Parabacteroides. The sequence continues at coordinate 4,783 of DBFJSK010000328.1, forward strand.
AACTCAGGGTATAGGCGGCTCGTTTTTTGCCGGCGCCTACCAGGTTGCCGGTACAAATGGCGGTGGCCTGGGCCAGGGATAGAGAGAAGATGTAACCGATGATGACGATATTCATCACATAGACGCGGGCGGCCAGCACTTCGTTGCCAAGCATATTGATAAAGTAGACGATCGTCACCTGCGAAGCGTCGTAGGATATTTGTTCGCCGGCGGAAGGCAGGCCTATTTTGAGGACGTCTTTTAGTTTTTCCAACGGAAAGGGGCGAAAATAGGCCAGCGGCATGCGGTGCACCAGACGCTTGAACAGGACAAAGAAAAGCAAGGCGGTTGCTACGCCGCGGCAGATGGAAGTAGAAATGGCGGCGCCTTCCACGCCCAGGGCCGGAAATCCGAAATGACCGAATATCAGGGAGTAATTGCCGAAAATGTTCAGAATGTTGATAAGCAGGGTTACCTGCATGGCGTAATTGGGTTTGTTGGCGGCGCGCAAGACGGCGGAAATGGTAAAGCTGACCGCCTGAAAGAAACCGAAGCCGCCCACAATGTGCATGTAGGTAGCGGCGTCGGGCATCAGATCGGGGCGGATGTCCATCATCACGAGCATTTTGCGGCCGAACAGATAAAGCATCAAGCTAATAGCTACGCCTATCAAGGCATTGAACAGAAGCGAGGTGCCGAGTACCTGGATAAAGCTTTTGTTATCTTTGGCTCCGAAATAGAGGGCGCACATCACCGAGGTACCGGTCGTGGTGATATTGAAAAGGAGAAAGACCATGTTCAGCAGTTGGTTGACCACGCCTACCGCGGCTACCGCATTGTCGGAATGATGGCTGAGCATCAGGGTATCGACTACGCCCAGCGTGAGCATTAACAGGGTTTCCAGGAATATAGGGCCTGTCAGCTTGAATAGTTTTCCTTTCAATCCTCGCCGGGGGAGGAATCGTTTTTGTATATCCATCTTTCTGCCTGTTTGTTTTTTCCTGATCCGAACAGGGTCGGAAGAAGGGGGGCGAAGCGACGAAACACTTTGCTGCCGGAATACGCCGCCCTTGTTCCTCCGGGGGAAACGTCGGGAATTAAAAATACAACTGTTCTTCTCTTTTTCTTTTTGCGGCGGCAAAGGTACGAACCTTTAGGGAATATGCATTTCGTTGTTTGCATTATTTTCCGTATGTTTGTGTCTTTATATAGAAACAAATAGCTTGCTTACTACGATCAAAATGATTAACAAACTCTTTTTGGGGCTGCTGCCGGCGGTGCTGCTGGGCGTTTTTTCTTGTACCCTTCAACGGCCGGCTACGGATAACGAACCGGAGGTCGATAGCGAATGGTTGGATAGTCTTCAACACGTGTATCAATATAATATTTGTGTCGATTCGCTGGATGTGACGGAATACCAATTGAAAAACGGGGATAACCCGGCTGTTATTTTCGCTCGGCTGGGGTTCTCGGCGGCGATGGCCGACAGTATCACCCGGGGAGCGGCCGAGGTGCTCGACCCGACGAAACTACGGGCCGGAATGCAATATTTCACGTTTACTTCGCTGGATAGTCTGCCGACGGTGCGTTATCTGGCGTTTGCGAAATCGCTGACTGATTTTGCGGTGATCGATTTGACGGGCGATTCGATACGCGCCTACGAATTTTCCAAACCGATTACACTCAAACGCAAGTATGTGGAGGGTACATTGAATACGTCGCTTTGGAATCAGCTTAAAGCAAACGGAGCCGATCCGTTGCTGGCGTTGAAAATTTCGGATGTGTATGCGTGGCAGATCGACTTTTTCGATATTAAGGATGGGGATGCTTTCCGCGTGTTGTACGACGAGGCTTATATCGACGATACGACGGCCTTGCACATCGCCTCGATCGAGGGGGCGGTGTTTACCCACCAGGGAAAGGATTTCGTGGCAATTCCTTTTATGCAGGATAGTGTCTCCGAGTATTTCGACGAGCAGGGACATAGTTTGAGAAAGGCGTTCTTAAAAGCGCCGCTGGATTTTTTCCGGATTACCTCCCGCTTTTCGAATGCGCGTTTCCATCCTATCCTGAAGCGTTACCGGGCGCATCACGGGGTAGACTATGCGGCGCCGGTGGGTACGAAGGTACGCAGTATCGGGGCCGGCACGGTGATTGCCAAAGGGTATCAGGGTGGCGGCGGAAATTTTCTGAAAATCAAGCATAATTCCGTCTATACCACAACTTATATGCACCTAAGCCGGTTTGCTAAAGGAATACAGGTGGGTAGCCGGGTGCAGCAAGGCGAAGTGGTGGCGTATGTGGGATCGACCGGCTTATCGACGGGGCCTCATCTGGATTTCCGGGTGCATAAGAATGGCCAGCCGATCAATCCGCTAGAAATGGAGGCGCCTCCTTCGCTGCCTGTGAAGCCGGAATTAAGGGATTCGTTCGCGATTGTCAAACAAAGGGTACTGGCCGAGATGGATAGTCTGGGCCGGTCACTGAAATAAGATAGAATTATGAAGTTTTTAGGGAATATTATTTGGTTGATATTCGGGGGATTGCTGACGAGTATCGAGTATTTTGTGGCTAGTTTGGGATTAATGATTACCATTATCGGGATTCCCTTCGGGATTCAGACGCTTAAATTGGGCATTTTGGCTTTATGGCCGTTCGGAAGCCGGGTGACCGACGACGGAAATTCCGGCGGTTGCCTTTCCGTGGTGATGAATGTGATCTGGATCTTTATCGGGGGCTTCTGGATTTGCCTGACGCATCTGGCATTCGGCTTGTTGCTTTGTATTACGATTATCGGGATTCCGTTCGGACGCCAGCATTTCAAAATGGCGGGCTTGGCCCTGGCGCCCTTCGGCAAGTCTATCGATTAGTTCTATTCGATCACAGGATAGTGTTCCTGGGCAAAGGCGCGGGAACATGCATTGAAATGCCACCATTCGTAAGGGATGATGCGAAAGCCGGCGCTACGCATAACCCGGCGTAGCAAACGGCGGTTTTCATAGGCTTCCCGGCTGATGCGACCGGTTTCCACTAGTTTTTCTTCTTGATCGGTGTGGGCTTCCGCACCGAAATAATCGACCGGCGTGCCCATCGGCAAGGGGCGGCCGGTTTCATCCGCTATAGTTACGTCTACCGCCATGCCGTAGTTGTGCAAACCGCCGCCATTGGCCGGATTGCTCACATACGAGGTATGCACGGTTCCCCGGACGATTTGCCACATCAGGCGTTGCACGGAAAGCGGACGGGCGGCATCATAAACGATCAATGTCCAATGGGGGTGTTCTTTTTTCAGCGCCCGGTTAGCTTCTACAAGCATGCGGGCGGCTTCGGGGCGCAGCCAGGCCCGCGTTATCCCCTTATAAACGGCTTTTTGCAAAAAGTTGTCCGCACGGGCATACATCAAATCGATCCGCAAGGTGGAATCGAGGGCTGAAATATCGAGCAAGCCTCGGTTGGCCAGGTAGCTATCCAGGCTGTCTGCTTCACAAGCGGCGGAAAAAGGTCGGGGGCCGCAACTTCTTGCCGAAGTGGGCCATTCCGCACAAAGTTCTTCTCCTTGCCGAGAACAACAGGTATATCTTTCTCCTCCCTTAGGAAAAAGAGCCTTTTCCGAAGCTATCTTTTGAGCACCTATGCCAGCCGCCCTGATCCCGCCATTTCCCATGCTGGTTAAAAACAGAACGAGAAGCAGTGCGCAAACGGATCGTTTTACCTTTCTGTTCATAGCGTGTCGATGCTCACTTGTTCCACTTCAATCCGGTCGCGTAAGAAAACGGAGGCGGTTTCGGAGAATTTGGCGGCGGATTCGGTGGTGAGGAACCGGCAATTGCCTGTGCGGGTAAGCCGGGTTTCCATTTCCGGATGGCGGTGAAGGTAATCCCGAAGGCTGTCGGCTACATATTCTCCTTGCGCAAATAAGCTGACGCCGGAGGGTAGAAACGTTTTTATTTTTTCGATCAAAAGGGGATAATGGGTACAGCCGAGTACGAGGGTATCGATCAGGGGATCGGCCGCCAGAATACGATCGAGGTGTTTTTGTACGAAGTAATCGGCTCCGGGGGAATTGTATTCGTTGTTTTCGACCAGAGGCACCCACATCGGACAGGCTTCCCCGGTGACGTGTATATGGGGATACATCTTTGCAATCTCCAGCGAGTAGGAACCGGAAGAGATGGTTCCGAAGGTACCTAAAATACCGATATGCTTGGTATGGCTTACGGCATCTATGTTTTCCACTGTCGGACGAATAACACCGAGTACGCGCCGGGTAGGGTCGAGTCGGGGCAGGTCTTTTTGCTGGATCGTCCGGAGGGCTTTGGCGGAGGCGGTGTTGCAGGCTAAAATAACGAGCGGACAACCGGCTTCGAAAAGTTTGATAACGGCTTGCCGCGTGAACTGGTAAACGACTTCAAACGAGCGGGTGCCATACGGACTGCGGGCGTTGTCGCCCAGGTAAAGATAGTCGTAGGCGGGCAGTTGCTCGCGTATTTTATCGAATATGGTCAGACCGCCGTAACCGGAATCGAATATACCGATCGGGCCGGAAATTTCAGAACAGTTCATTGGATTACTTTTTGGTGATTGGGATTGAAACCGTTTGCTTTCGAGACGCTCCGGGAGTTCGGAACGAAATCTGAGAAAAGCAAAACGGGGAAAAGGCGAAATCTCAAAAAGGTAAAATCGGAAAAAGGCGATAGCGGCTTTTTGGGAAAGCCGCGTTCACCCTATATATAACAAAGGATGCCTTTTTCTCAGAAAGGCATCCTCTTATATTTTCGTATTACAACCGGTCGAGGCTTACAAACCTAGCTTCGTACGAACAAACGACGTAGCATCGATTGCATTCGAACCCGTATACAGCAGCGCAGCCGGATCGATAATGTAAGTGTATCCTTTTTCGTCGCCTACTTGTTTGATGGCTTTCTGCAGCTTTTCCTGGATAGGCTGGATCAGTTCTTGTTGTTTTTTCTGAACGTCTTGCTGAGCTACCTGCATGAAGTTATCCATACGGCCCTGAATATCCTGGATTTCCTGCATTCTTCTCAATTTGATATTCTCTGTCAATGAATCTTGCTGGGCGATGAAATCGGAATACTTTTTCTGGTATTCGTCTTGCATTTGTTTCAGTTCGAGTTTGTATTTTTCGTTCAGGTCGGCCATCTGTTTTTCCATCGACGATACTTCGGGCATAGCCATAAATACCTCTTGCGTATTTACAAAGGCAATTTTTACTTCCTGGGCAAAAGCTCCCAGCGGGAGAATCATAAACAATAAAACAATAAGTTTCTTCATTTTCTTTTATTCTATATTACTTGTTATTAATCGACTTTTCCGGTGCTTTCCGTAAAGCGCACAAATGTAAGCATTTATTTTGAATATCCTAACTTAATCAGGACTTCATTGCTAATATCGATCTTCGGGGAGGCGAAAATAATACTCATGGCCGATGCCCGGTCGAGCACCATTTGGTAGCCCTTGTCTTCCGATATTTCTTTCACGGCATTGTAGATTTCGTCCTGGATAGGCTTCATCAAACTCTCGCGCTTTTTGTAAAGCTCACCTTCGGGGCCGAAGTATTTTCGTTTCAAATCCTGAGCCTCCTGCTCTTTTTTCACAATGCTTTCCTCCGTTTTCGTCTTCATTTCAGCCGAAAGGAATACCAAGTCGCTCTGGTATTTTTTATACATATTCTGGGCTTCCTGTTGGATAGCTTCCACCTCGTTCTGCCATTTCTTGGAAATTTGGCTGAGCTGTTCATTGGTCATTTCGTAGGCGGGAATATTTTTCAGAATATATTCCATATCGATCAAAGCAAATTTCTGAGCGCTGCCGGCCCACGAACACAGCAACATCAAACAGCTTAAAATGACTATCTTTTTCATACACTCTCTTTTTAAAATTGAACTTACTGACTACAAATATAGCAGAGGGTTTAAAAGAATGCTATCCAAAGGCCGGCGATTAACGGATAATTATCAATTATTAGCACATTAACACATTCCTGTTAATCGCCGCCCCTTAGCTTGTATTAGAACTCCTGGCCGATGATGAAGTGGAAGTTGCTTCCGCTGCGGCGACCGGGGTCGTTGGTATAATTCGGCGTATCGAAACCGTAAGCCCAGTCGATACCCATCAATCCGATCATCGGCAGGAAGATACGGACACCGACGCCAGCCGAACGCTTGAGATCGAACGGATTGAAGTTTTTCAGCGTCGTCCATGCATTACCGGCTTCTACGAAGACCAAACCGTAAATGGTGGAAGAGGGTTCGAGCAAGAAGGGATAACGCAACTCCATCGCCAGACGCGAGTAAGCGTATCCATACGAAGAATAACCTCCGTTACCGGCGATACTTCCGTTTTCGTATCCTCTCAGACCGATCGTCTCCTGAGCGTAAGTGCTGGAATAACCGCTCATCCCGTCGCCCCCCATGTAGAAGGTTTCGAAGGGCGAACGTTTGTTTTTATCATACGTACCCAAGAAACCGTATTCCACACGTGTCATCAATACCGGCGTACGTTTCACCGTAAGCGGCGCCAGCGGAGAGAAGATTTTCGCTTTGAACTTCCACTTATGGTATTCGATAAACCGGAACTTGCTCTGATCCTGATCGCCCATTGCGGCGTAATCTTTGCCGTCCCACAAGGAGTAAGGGGGCGTAGCGCTCACCGATAAGGTGAATTGCGAACCGCGACGGGTATACAACGGGTTATCAATCGAATTACGCTGCAACATCAATTCGAGGTTGATGTTGTGGCAAGTACCGTTGTTCACCAGGAAGTAATCCCAATCGTGCATCATGTACAACTGATAGTTCAGCGTAGCCATGAACTGGAAATAGTCGTCCGGCCAGTTCAAACGCTTTCCGTAACCGGCCGACAGTCCGAACATCTTGATCGACTTATCGGGGTCGTACGCATATTCGTAAGCGCCGCTGTTGTAACCGTTGTATCCGTAACCATTGCCATAGCCATAGCCGTATCCATAACCAGGATAACCATACGAATAATTATTATTCAGGTAGTTGTTGCTGATGTCGGTTTGTTTGGAGAAATAAGCGCTCACCGACAAGGTATTCGGACGTTTGCCGCCGAACCAGGGATCCATAAAGGAAACGCTGTAGGCCTGGTAATAGCGTCCGTTGGTCTGTCCGCTCAGCGTCAGCGTCTGGCCTTCGCCCTGCGGGATAATCCCTTTATATGTTTTGGGATGCAGGAAGTTTTTCATCGAGAAGTTGGTAAACTTCAAACTCAATTTACCGATCACGCCCGTTTGACCCCAACCGGCCGAAAATTCGATCTGGTCGTTGGCTTTCGACACCAGGTTATATTCGATGTCTACCGTTCCGTTGTCGGCATCCGGGATGGGATTCGGCGCCATATTTTCCGGATCGAAATGTCCCATCTGGGCCAATTCGCGGATGGAACGCATCAAGTCTTCGCGGCTGAACAACATACCGGGCTTGGTACGCAGTTCGCGGCGGACAATATCTTCATACAAGCGGTCGTTACCGTTGATAATAATCCGGTTGATCGTTGCCTGCGGGCCTTCCTGGATACGGATTTCCAACGAAATGGAATCGTTGTCGACATCCACTTCCACCGGATCGGCGTTGAAGAAAAGGTATCCGTTATTAAAGTAAACGTTCGAAACGGCGTCTTCATCCGTGCTCAAGCGTTCCGTCAGTTTTTTCTGGTTGTATACTTCGCCCGGTTTCATACCCAGCACGGCCTCCAGGTAGTCGGTTGAATATTTCGTGTTCCCTACGAACCGGATGTCTTTCAGATAGTATTTCTGGCCTTCGTCTATCGTAAGGTAGATGTCGACCCGTTTGTCATTGTAATTCACCACGCTGTCGGAAACCAACACGGCATCGCGGTAACCATGCTCGTTGTATTTGTCGATCAGGTTCTTTTTATCGTTTTCGTATTCTTCCGTCGTGAATTTCTTGGTACTGAACATTTCCACGATACTGGTCTTGAAGTCATTGCCGAGATTGAACTTTTCGTTCGTTTTCTTCATGGCTTTTTTCAAATCGAAATCGGAAAGCGCCTTGTTTCCTTCAAAATGAATTTTGCGGATTTTGGTTTTTTCATTCTTATCGATATTTATATCGACAATCACCTCCCCTTCATTGGCCAGGTCGTCCTTTTGCACGATATCCACATCCACGTTCTTAAATCCTTTCCCGTCGAAAAACTTCTGGATAACGATCTTCGCACGATCCATCACGTTGGGCGTCACCTGGAACCCTTTTTTCAAGCCCAGCTTCGCCTCCAGATCTTCCCGTTCCCCTTTTTTAATCCCGTGATAATTCACCTGCGAAATACGCGGACGTTGTTTCAACTGGATTTCCAGCCAGATCTGGTCGCCTTCGATCTTGGTAGCCACAATCTTCACATCCGAAAAAAGTCCGTGTTTCCAGAAACGTTTTACAGCCGTCGTTACTTCATCGCCGGGTACCGTAATTTCGTCGCCAACCGATAAGCCGGAGAATCCGATCAACACAAAATCATCATAATTCTTTACACCCGTTATCTTGATATCCGCAATTTTATATTTCTTAGGAGATAACGAATAAGAAATCACCGGGAGCTCAGCCGGCTCTTCAACCTTGGTAGTGTCGATTTCCTGCGCCAGTGCCAACGGACCTACCCAACAGAGGAAAACGAAAAACAGTACTATTTTTTTGTACATATAACAGCTATTGTTTATAAGATTAATTGCTCACTTGTTTTACCGAAACGGCGCTCCCGCTGTTGGTAATACAATATAGCTCCATACAACTCTTCTTCTCGAAATTCCGGCCAATACACATCCGTAAAATACATTTCCGCATACGACAACTGCCAAAGCAGGAAATTACTGATGCGCTTCTCACCGCCGGTTCGGATCAACAAATCGGGGTCAGGAATACCTTTGGTCGTCAGGTGGGCCGAGACAGCGGCCTCGGTTATATCGTTGGGGTTTATTTTCTTTGCCAACACATCGGCCGCCAACTGCCGGGCAGCCTCTACAATTTCCCAGCGCGAGGAATAGCTAAGGGCCAGCACCACGGTGGTTCCCGTATTCGATGCTGTCTGGCGAATGCAATCCTGCAAAGTCAACAGGGCGTCGCCGGGCAATCTCGATAAATCGCCGATCGCCATCAACCGCACATTATTTTTCATCAAATCGGGCGTTTCCCGATGGATTGCGGCTACCAAAAGGCTCATCAAAGCCTGCACTTCAGCGAGCGGACGGTTCCAGTTCTCGGTCGAAAAGGTATACAAAGTCAGGTATTTCAAACCGATCGCTGTTGCGGCTTCCACCACCTTGCGGACGGAAACCACTCCTTCCTGATGTCCGAAGCTCCGGTCTTTCCCTTGTGCTTTTGCCCAGCGGCCGTTCCCGTCCATGATGATCGCCACATGCTCGGGTAAACGCTCTCTGTCTATTTCTTCAATCAACGACATGTTTAGTTTTGTATCTTAATAAGCACTTGTACTATGCACATTATTACACGTACGGCACCGCGGACCGAAATCCCACGTAACCGAAAGCAGCAAAAAAGAATACCAATCTTTATTCTTCAGAAAACTGCTTTTAATCCGGTACGGATCATCCAGCGCCGCATTTCCTTCCAGATTGTCGGCAAACAACTTGCGGAAAGAGAACTCGCACCCCAGATTCAACCGGTTCTTTATTTTATATTTCACGCCGGCGCCCAGCGGAATATTCAAGCTAGCCATCGTCCCCCCGTTGCCCGGAGCTACCGACAAGCCGATTCCTAACAACAGATAGGGCGTAAAACGCTTCGCTCCCGCATAGGTATACTTATCGCTATACGGAAAGAAATTGAATTCGCCTTGGCCCCCGAGTTCGATAACATTCGCATCGAATGAAATTTCCGGATGGCCGGGAAACACATTGTCGAGCCCTTTCGTACTGCCCGAAACGCGGCCCCACATCAAATTCCCTTTCAAGGCCCACCTGAAATTGACGTTATAGCGGAACACTCCCCCCAAAGCGGGATTCAACCCCTTGAAAAAAGCATTCTTATTGGCATCGCCCATATAAAAGGCGCCGCCCGCCATGCCCCCTATTTCATATTTATATTCCTGGGCTTTTATCCCGGAAAACAGACTGATTCCTAAAAGAAACATCCATACTCGTCGAAAAGAAGCAGAAGTCATACGCTTATTTGTTTATACTACACCTCTTTTTTAACGATAAAAGCCCGTTGAAATTATACATCTTGTCCGAACTTTCTATTTCCCGAATCCCAGCCGGTTGATTCTACCGCGCCAGATCTGATTCAGTTCCTGAGCATTCGTACTGGTTTTTCCGCCGAAAAGATACATAAATTCTTGCTCATTCACCTGAACGGAAGCAAACCCTCTTCCGGTATACTCCGTGGGCATTACCACCAGCGTATCGCTAAGCGCCCAGTTCACGCCGAAATCGTTGGAAGTATAGATATCTTTCAAGGCATTTCCCTTTTCATCGATACCGCCCAACAGGAAGAGCTTATTATCATAAGCCGTTACCATCACGCCCTCCCGCTCGTTGAAAGGCACGTTGCCCAACGGGTTCGAAAGCATGGCCCAGCGGCGACCGTCCATCGTGGCCCATGAAGTATTAACCAATGTATTCTCCTTATCCCGTCCGGCCACCACCATCAAGTATTCATGATACATAGCCGCGTAATTGCTCACGCCGAACCCGGTCACAGGAAAACCTGCCGGCACCGGATCGCCCGATGTCCATTCCATCGCTTCGTTCATCGACGCAAAATAGAGGCTTCCCTCTTGATCGATCATTCCGCACAAAGCCGACGCTTGATTTTGACCGGCTTTTACAGCGCCCAGCAAATAGCTTACCGAAGGCGTATTTTCCACTTGTTTCCAATTCTGGCCGTCTGCGGAGGCATACAGTGCGCCCGTCGTAGTGGGTACAAAGAACTGTCCGCTATATTCCGTCATTTGGGAAAGGCGCACATGGGCTGCGGGCAGCCCGGTCAACGGCAGAGACGCCCATTCTTTTACCGCACCGGTAGAGGCGGCATATAATTGGTAACCTTCCGAAGCGGCCGGTTGCACATACATATAATAAGCTTCTTCTTCCCCTTCCCCATACACCATTACTTTCTGCTCACGTACAGCTTCGGCCACGGGCAGGGCGCTATATAAATCCCAGACCATCGAATCGGGCACCTGGCGGTGCACATTCACCTGGGCATCGTAAATCTTGGTGGTAAGCCCGTCGTAAGCATGGACTTTGAAACGTACAGGTTGGGAAAAATCGAGCGAATCGGTACCGTTCCACCAGGAAAGCGTATCGGCGACAGCATTCTGTTGCACCTGTATGCCATACACGGCATAACTGTTCATATACCCCAGTGTACAAACTACTTTCCCCACTTTGGTTCCTACCGGAAGCGAGTCGGAATTGAAGATACGTCCTCCTCGCTGATCGATCGTAAATTTAACCCCGTCGAACGATATGGAATCGGCTTTCAGCGTAAAAGAAACGATCTGACAGTTAGGAGCCAACTCCGTTATTGTATTTTCGTCCGAATTCAGGCAGGAAGACAACAACAAAACACAGCATCCCGTAACAAATAGTACTATTTTATTTTTCATCAAAAACATAAGTTTGTTGCATATAAAGGCACAAAAGTAGAAACATTTTTGGCTTTCTACCTAATACATGCTAATATTTATAATATTTTAGTGCCAGCTATTTACTCTCGTTCACAAATTCCGGCGCGAATAAATCGTTATCCAACGGGCCAACCGCGGCCCGGCGCCTGACGAGCGCAAAGCGAAATCCAGCGGGATCGATTCGGTAACCGCAGCCCCCGGCCTTCCCGCTACCTGCGGTGCTTTCACCCCTCTTTCCAAATAAACCGGCGCGGTTTCCACCCGGGCTTCATCCCATAAGCCGGCTTCCAAAAAATGCGTAAGCAGCTCGGTTCCACCTTCCACCAACAAAGAATCGATTTTCCGGGCGGCCAGTTCGTCCAAAACTTGCGGCAGAAGAGAACGATTAAAATCGGCCCGGATAGAATGAAGGTTCTCGCGGTCTGAAAACGCTTCGGATGCCGTAAAAATCAGAGTTGGCACCGATCCGTCGAGCAAATGATAGGAAGCCGGAATGCGCCCTTCCCGGTCGATCGTAATGCGGAGCGGTGAAGGGCCGGCCCATTCCCTTACGGTGAGCGAGGGGTTATCCAGGAGCGCCGTCCGGGTGCCTACCATGATGGCGCCCACCTCGCTGCGCAGCTTGTGTACCCGGCGCCCGGCGGCGGCCGACGACAGCCGAACGGGAGATTCGGAAACATCCCGGCGGATACGATCAATAAAACCGTCGGCGCTTTGCGCCCATTTCAGGATGATATACGGCCGCTTCTCGGTTTGTAATGTCATAAACGCCTTGTTCAATTCCCAGGCTTCTTTTTCCAATACGCCGGTAACGACCTCCACACCCGCCGCGCGCAATAACTGCACGCCGCGACCGGAGACTTCCGGAAAAGGATCGAGGCAGCCAACTACTACCCGCGGGATCTTCTTTTCGAGGATCAAAGAGGCGCAAGGAGGCGTTTTCCCCCAGTGCGAACAAGGCTCCAAGCTAACATATAATGTTGAATTTTCCAATAATTTTTCCTTTTTTACAGCAGCTATGGCATTCACCTCGGCATGCGGCCCACCCCCTTTCCGGTGAAAGCCTTCCCCGATGATCCGGCCATCCGCCACCACCACCGCGCCCACCATCGGATTCGGACGGGTATGTCCTGCCCCGCTGCGGGCCAGTTGAATGCAACGAGCCATATATTTCTCTTCCACTTCCATCATACGCTTTGCTACTACTGGTTTTTTACATTACATTTGCGTGAAAAATAAAGAAGAATGACCGACGCCATACGTTATATCCGTCAATCATTGCAACCTTTCTATCCGGAAGGCGAAATCAAAAGCTTGATTCGCCTCCTTATGGAACGGATTTGCGGTATCGCCCCGCATCAACTTCTTCTGGGCAAAGGTAAGGAATTATCCGAAACGGAAAGAGAGCGGATTACAGAGATTGTAAACGGACTGAAAAAATCGGTGCCGGTTCAATATCTGTTGGGAACCGCCGATTTTTACGGTCGGGAATTCAAAGTAAACCCTTCCGTACTGATCCCCCGGCCGGAAACCGAAGAACTGGTGGATATGATTCTGAAAGATCTCCGGCAAAAGCCAGCCACCGTTCCGATCCACATCCTGGATATGGGCACTGGCAGCGGATGTATCGCCATTACCCTGGCCGCCGAACTTCCCCAGGCCCATGTTACGGCCATCGACATCTCGCCGGAGGCCTTGGAAACCGCCTGTACGAATGCTGCCCGGCTGAACGCACAGGTTAAATTTTGCCAGGCGGATATGCTTTCGACGCCGACGGTTGAAAAAGCGGTGCCGGGTAAATTCGACCTGATTGTAAGCAATCCTCCCTATGTATGGGTATCCGAAAAAG
>DBFJSK010000329.1:0-11060 GCA_048403675.1 Tannerellaceae bacterium
CACCACGATTTTCGACTCGGGCACCACATTGAAGGGCTTCTGAATCAACGCCGGAATACCGGCATTGCCCGGCTTCTGGAAATGATGGTGAAGGGGTGCCATTTTAAACACGCGCTTACCTTCTCCATACTTTTTTTTCGTATATTTAAAATAGGCCATCTGCACCACTACCGACAGATTCTCCACCAGGAAAATCCCGCACAGGATAGGCACCAGTAATTCTTTCCGGATAATAATGGCGAAAACGGCGATAATACCGCCCAACGTCAAACTTCCCGTATCGCCCATAAATACCTGGGCCGGATAAGCGTTATACCACAGGAACCCCACCGTGGCCCCGATAAAGGCGGCCGCAAACACCACCAGTTCCTCCGCCCCCGGGATAAACATGATATTGAGGAAGGAAGCGAACTCGAAGTGAGACGACATATAAGCCAGAATACCCAGCGCCACGCCGATAATAGCCGAACTTCCGGCTGCCAGCCCGTCGAGGCCGTCGGTCAGGTTCGCCCCGTTGGAAACGGCCGTCACCACGAAAATGACCATCAGCACGAAAAGCAACCAAGCCGCCTCTTTCTGGTACGGCCCGGCCCAACTGACCAGTTTGGCATAATCGAAATTATTATTCTTCACAAACGGAATGGTGGTCTGCGTCGATTTGGTTTCAACCGCATGGTAACGCACCTCTTCGATTACATTATCGTGGCGGACTTCCATATTTTCTTTGATGACCACGTCGGGGCTGAGGAATAGAACCAGGCCCACAATCAGTCCTAACCCGACCTGGCCGACTATCTTGAAACGGCCGTGCATTCCCTCTTTATTTTTGCGAAACACCTTGATGTAATCGTCGGCAAACCCCAGGGCGCCGAGCCAAAGGGTGGTAACCAGCATCAAAATTAAATACACATTATTCAAACGGGCGAAAAGCAACGTCGGCACCACGATGGCGATAATGATAATGATGCCGCCCATCGTAGGCGTTCCTTTTTTACTCATCTGTCCTTCCAACCCCAAGTTGCGCACGGTTTCGCCGATCTGCAATTTTTGCAACCGGTCGATAATGCGCCGGCCGATGGCGGTGGAGATAAACAACGACAAAATCAGCGCCAATCCCGACCGGAACGACACATATTTAAACATCCCCGCGCCGGGGAAATCCAACTGATCTAAATAATTAAAAAGATAATACAACATAATGCACTATTTTACCGGTTTACGATTCGATCTGGGCGGCAAACAACTCGCGCAGTTTCTCCCGATCGTCGAAATGATGTTTCACCCCTTTCACCTCCTGATAATCCTCGTGCCCTTTGCCAGCTACCAGAATGACATCGCCTTTGGCGGCCAGCATGGCGGCCGTTTTAATGGCTTCCGCCCGATCGGTTATGCAAAGCGTGCGTTCTTTATCGGCCGCCGCAAGGCCGGCCGCCATTTCTTGGATAATAACCTCGGGCTCTTCAAAGCGCGGATTGTCGGAAGTCAGAATAATCCGGTCGCTTCCCTTGGCCGCTTCGCGGGCCATCAACGGACGTTTGCCCTTATCGCGATTGCCTCCGGCTCCCACCACCGTGAGGATACGGCCTTTACCGTCGAGCACCTCCCGGATGCTGTTCAGCACATTGGCCAGCGCGTCGGGCGTATGGGCGTAATCGACAATCGCGGTATACCCGCGGGGCGAAGCGATCGTTTCGAAACGCCCGGCCACGGAATGCAGCGTGCTGAGCACGATCAACACCTCTTCGGGATCTTTACCCAAGGTTACCGCCGCCCCGTATACCGCCAACAGATTGTAAGCGTTGAACCGGCCCACGAAAGGCACGATCACCTCCCGGCCGTTTACCTGCAGTTCGGTTCCGTCGAATCGCGATTCGATAATCCGGCCTTTGAAATCGGCCGGCGTGCGCAAGGAATAGGTTAACCTGCGGGCGGCCGTATTCTGTAACATGACAAGCCCCGACTTATCGTCGGCATTGGTCAGCGCAAAAGCCGAAGCGGGCAGGTGATCGAAAAATTTCTTTTTGGCTTTCAGGTAATTTTCCACCGTCTTATGATAATCCAGGTGGTCGCGCGTAAGGTTAGTAAAAATTCCTCCGGCGAAGGTCAGACCGCTGATGCGTCGCTGATCGACGGCATGCGAACTGACTTCCATAAACGCATAGGTACACCCGGCCTCGACCATGCGGGCCAGCAAAGCCTGCAAGGTTACGGGATCGGGCGTGGTATGGTCGGTCGGCACGGCCTCTCCGTCGATGTAATTGCAGACGGTGGAAAGCAAACCCACCTTATGTCCCATCTTGCGGAACATTTCGTATAATAAGGTAGCGATCGTCGTTTTTCCGTTCGTGCCCGTCACGCCTACCAACGTCAGGCGGGAAGAAGGATCGCCCCACCAGCGGGAAAGCAGACGGCCCAGTGTTTCGGCCGAATCGTTCACCCGCACGAATACGGGCTGATAACGGGCGGCCAGGTCGGCGGCCACGACAGGTATTTCCTCGCAAACTATCGCCCGGGCTCCCTGGCGAATCGCGTTTTCGATAAAAGCGTGCCCGTCGAACGCCGTACCGCGTACCGCCACGAACAGGGAGCCTTCTTCTACTTTACGAGAGTCGGATTGAACACCGGTAATCGTTACCCCGGTGTCTCCGCGTACCTCTTGTGCCTCCACAGCACCGATTAAAAAATTCAGTTCCATTATTTCAATGTTAATTCTATCGTTTGACCTTTTACAATACGCTGGCCCGGCTGAATACTTTGCGACCTTACCCGGCCGATTCCCGACAAAGCGACCCGCAGGCCAGCCTGTTCCAATAAATACACGGCGTCTTTGGCGCCCATGCCCACCACGCGGGGCACCAGACCCGGACGCAACGGCAGATCCCGCAATTTCACCCGTCCGCGATCTACATCAGCCGAGGCTACCGCCCAGGTGGTTTCCAGACTGTCGGTATCGGCCTTAATATCTAACTCGTCGAGCACGTCGTCCAAGGCTTTATAATCGCCGTTTTTCACCGGCGGAAGGAATACGGCCGTGGAATCCGGCTCGATTTTCCGCAGGTCGAAAGCTATATGGCTGGCATAGATTTTTTCGGCAATCGTACGCAGTACGCCGCCCGACATCGTTCCCCCCGAAGGATACCCGATCCGCGGGCGACGAATCACCACGATGCAGGAATACTTGGGATCGTCGGCCGGGAAATAGCCGCAGAAAGAAACCTGGTGGCCGCTGGTACGATACACCCCGCCGGTTGCGATCTGCGCCGTGCCGCTTTTGCCGGCTATCCGGACAATATCGGAATGTACCGCTTTGCCGGTGCCTTTTTCCACCACGCCCAGCAACATGTCCCGAATCAGTTCCAACGTGCGGTCGGAACAGATGGAAGGGATAATGACCTCGGTAGAAAAAGAGCGGACGGTTTTCCCGTTGTGCATAATTTCTTTGGTGAAAATCGGGCGGATCAGCTTGCCGTCGTTGGCGATGGCATTGAAAAAAGCCAGCGTGTTGATCGGCGGGATCTGCGTTTCGTAGCCGAACGACATCCAGGGAAGCGTCGTTTTCGACCAGTAGCGCGTGGTATCGTCCGGGCGCCGTATTTTGGCCCGGCCCGCTCCCGGGATTTCCGGATGCAGATCGGCATTCATCCCGATCCGGTAAAGTCCTTCCACAAATTTTGTGGGATTATCGCCATAGCCTTTCAGAATGGTTTTCGCCACCCCGATGTTCGACGAATACCAGATGGCCTGTTCCACCGAAATACGGCCGTACCCGCCGTGGTTAAGGTTGTGGTCGGTCATCCGGGCCCCTTTGTATATATACACGCCATTGCCTACGTCCACCGTATCGCCGGGCTGGCAAACGCCGTCTTCCAAAGCCACCATGATCGAAGCTACTTTAAAGGTAGAACCAGGCTCGGTTTCATCGGCCACGGCATGGTTTTTCGTTTCACCGTATACGCCTTCTCGAATCCGACCCATATTCGTAATGGCCTTCACTTCGCCCGTGGCCACCTCCATGACGACCGCCGTACCCGATTCGGCATCGATGGCACGGAGTTCGTCCACCAGCGATTTTTCGGTAATATCCTGTATATTGATGTCGATCGTGGTGCGAATGTCCAACCCGTCGACAGGCTCCACCTCGATCACATTCGTCCATCCCCCGCCCACGCGCCGTACCGAGCTCAACCCGGCTTCGCCGCGCAACAGCGAATCGTACTGCAATTCGAGACCGTTCTTTCCTTTGGTGGTGCCGCCGGCTTCTATTTCTCCGTAAATATCGCCGATGGTACGAGAGGCCAAGGTACCGAAGGGTTTCTGGCGTTGTACCATTTCTTTGGTGTAAAATCCGCTCTTATACCGGCTCAACCGTAGGAAAGGGTATTTCCGGATTTCTTTCAGGTCGGAATACGAGATGCGTCCTTCGTACAGCGGATACTGGCGGCTTTTGCTGCTCAGTCCGCGCATCAGATAGGCTCGGTATCCGGCCGGGGTGCGGTTTTTGAATTTCCGCGAGAGGTAAATGGCCAGCGAATCCACCCCGTTGCGTTTGGAAGTTTTGAAGGTGTCCGCCAAAAAGCCGTCGGCTTTGAAGTCGATATAGGTATAATAGCGCGGTACGCTGGTAGCCATCAGTTTGCCGTCTTCCGAATAGATATTGCCGCGTCCGGGCAACACCAGGCGATTGGGACGTTTCTGGCTTTCGGCCACTTTCTCCCATTTTTCTTTTTCCACGAAAGCCGTTTCGAAAGCGCGTACCAAGATGCCTACCGCCAGGAATCCCAGCAGTAGCACCACGATGAAATAGCAGAATAAGATGCGGCTGCTTTTCAGGGTGGTTTCTTTCGTTTCGTTTTCTTCCGCCATTTTATTTATGTAATTCGTAGGGGGGCGTTTTGGCGCCCTCCAGATCAATACCTTGTTCTTCTATCAACATTTCGATTTGCGACTGGCGGCTGCTCCCGGTCAGTTCCGAAGAAATGGAGAGGGCTTCGAAGCGTACGTCTCGCAGTTGTTGTTGCAAACGGTCGATTTCACGCAATTTCTGCATGCAGGTGTACCGGTTGCCGATAAAGAAAAAAAGCAGGATGACGATGAGCACGATCATCCGCGTATGCTTTACCACAAACCCTTCACTGAGTACGCCGCCGCCGATTATATACCAAAAAGAAAGTCTTTTTTCTTTCTTTTTCGTTTTTTTCCGTTCTTGTTTATCCGCTTCCATTTTCGTTTATCTATCTCTTCCGCAGCCGGGGGGCCGGCCTTTTTTTTCCTTTCAGATTTTTTCCGCTATCCTCAGTTTCGCACTTCGCGAGCGCGGGTTGCGTTCCACCTCTTCGGCCGAGGGAACGATTACTTTATTGTTGAGCAGACGGAAAGGAGATTGCACGTTGCCGAAGAAATCCTGCTCCGTCTTGCCTTCGAAATTGCCGGTTTTCAGAAAATTTTTCACCAGTCTGTCCTCCAGCGAATGGTAAGTAATCACCACCAGCCGGCCTCCGGGCTTGAGCACGTCGAGCGTTTGCTTCAACATATCTTTCAAGGCGCGCATTTCGTCGTTCACTTCTATGCGGAGCGCCTGGAAAGCCTGGGCCAGGAATTTTTTCTCCTTATCGCGCCCTGTAAAAGGTTTGATTATATCCAGAAAATCGCCGATCGTAACGATCGGTTTGTCTTCCCGGCTGCGCACCAACAGGGCGGCCAGTTTGCGGGCCACTTTCAATTCGCCGTACAGGTAAAACACATCGGCCAGCTCCTCCTCCGCATAGGTATTGACAATATCCGCCGCCGTACGTCCGGAACGCATATTCATCCGCATATCGAGCGCGCCGTCGAAACGGAAAGAGAAACCGCGGTCGCGGTCGTCGAAATGGTGGGAGGAAACACCCAAATCGGCCAGCACCCCGTCTACTTCGCCCGCTACGCCGTGATAACGCATGAAGTTGTAGAGATAACGGAAATTACTCCGCACAAATACGAACCGGGCATCGTCGGGAATATTCTCTTCCGCATCGGCATCCTGGTCGAACCCGTATAAGGTGCCCTCCGGGCCGAGTCGCCGGAGAATTTCCCGGGAATGGCCGCCGCCGCCGAAGGTAACGTCCACATACATTCCGTCCGGGCGGATGTTCAATCCCTCCAGACTTTCGGGTAATAATACGGGGGTGTGATAACCGGTTTCCTTGTCTTCCATTCGCCTTGATTATGTTAAACTTTCTCTTAAACAAAAGCCATGTACTTGTTTGATACGCATGGACATTACTATATTGGCGGTAAAAGTACACAATTCCAAAAACACCCGCCAACATTTAGCTGATAAAAGTAATAAAAAGTTTTCAACAGGTAGAAAACATTCCCACCTGCAAGAAGGAAACGGCACAAGAAAGAAGCGATACCCGTCTTTCCTTTTTAATCAAGAATCCGCCCACAAACAGCCCATAGGCAAGGGAAGCGCCCCAGCCCCGTACCGACCCCACAGCACCTTATAAAAATCCCCAACAAAGTACAAAAAAACGCCTTTATTTAAAAAAAAATTACAATAAGAACACCCTTTTCCCACGAAAAACCCTCATCATCACAACCCATTAATTTTCAACCACATAAGTTACGTATAAAAATACATGCCGATCCAATTCAAATTCCATGCTTATGGAATCGAAATTGGATAAGCATCCATTTTCAATTACACTGGCATCCAATTTAAAACGGATGCCTATCGCCCCATTCTCGTTTTAAAAAAAATACAATAAGGAATTATCTGTCTTCTTTTATCCTCTCTTTTATTATATCCCTTCCCATTTTAAATTTTCGTAGCCAAGCTATTATATTTTTGCAGCCAAGCCATTAGGAAAAACTGTCGGTATCGGCCATCTTCACAAAAGCGGAGCTTTTTACAAAGGCCATAAGCCGGAAGGCTGTAAAGCGGAGGATAAATGCTGAGCGCACGGAGCGGCCCCTGGCCCAAGCCAAGCCCAGCCGTGACAGCTACAACTTTCTACGAAGCAGCCCTGGAGGTGTAGGCCTTGAACTTTTGTTACTTTTCTTCCGAAAAGAAAAGTAAGTGATAACCAGCCACATACGTCGCCACCCATCTTTTTTTCTTCTCGAAACTACTACCCCAACAAAAAGAAAATTACTCCGAAAAGAGGCTCGCCAATCATGCCTTTTCTACCCTAAAACCCACCCTCATTTAAAAAAGATTTCTATTTTCACAAAAAAAGACCGTACCGAGTAGTATACCTCGGTACGGTCTGCTTAAACAAATCGATCCGTTTATTTCTTTCCTATAAATGTATAATTAGTTCACTTAGATTTCCCCTCAAAAAAGGAATACGCTTTTTTAGTTACCCCATTCTTGATTATTCAACGTTTTGCTTTTTTCATAGAGCACAGCGCTCAAACGGGCGTGCAAGTCCACTAAGGTTTTCATATCAAGGCTTTCAAAATCCACGTCCGAGGGGTTGACGGATTTCGACCTCAAGTTGCTTTCGAGTTGTTCTTTCTCTTTAATCAAGTCTGTCATAAGCTCTTCCGCCTGGACGTTGAGTTTTTGTAAACGTTTCAAATAATCTACTTTTCTAGGCATAATTTTATCGCTTTAAATGGTTATGTATTGATGAATAGAAATATACAAAAAAGATGTTATATGATCTCCGACTGAAATTAATAAATATTCAAATAATATTTTATTAACACATTGCAAATGTATGCAAAATTATGATTAATACATCCCTAACGCCTATCTTTTTTTGAAATAAACATCATCTTTTACACCTTTAGGAGGAATTATTTAATCTTTCCCATCCTTTTTAGGAAGACGCTCCCCCCTAAAAGCAGCCCATCGGCCCTTCCCCCCATACTTTTACCCCCGCACCTACGCAAAAAACCAAGCCGAACGCATTATCTTTTCATTATTAACTTTATCTTTGCTGCTTGACAAGCGTTAAGCAGAATGGCAAAAGAAGGGATTACACAGCTAGACATCAAGCAGATTTTACGACAAAAAGCGCCGTCGGCCGCCGGTAAAATACCCGGTTTTGTAGTAAACTATCTGATTCGCACTGTGCACCAGGACGAACTAAACGATATACTCGCCCGGTACCACGATAAAGAAGGGGTAGCCTTTATGCAGGAATTAATCCGATATTTCGACCTCACGCTCCAGTTGGAAGGAGAAGAACATATTCCCGAAAAAGGCCGTTTCCTGTTCGCTTCCAACCATCCGCTGGGAGGCCTCGACGGCATCTGCCTTTCGGCCGTCATTGGAGCGCGTTTCGAGGGCAAAATCAAGTATCCCGTCAACGACCTGCTGCTCTACCTGCCCAACCTCCGATCCATTTTCCTGCCGATCAACAAGCACGGCGCCCAATCCAAACAAACGGCGGCCCTGATGGAAGAGGCCTACGCTTCCGACAACCAAATCATCACTTTCCCCGCCGGCCTTTGTTCGCGCCGTACCCGAGGCAAAATCGAAGACCCGGACTGGAAAAAATCGTTTATCCAAAAAGCCGTAGAATACCGCCGAGATATTATACCCGTTTATTTCGAAGGGCAGAACTCCGCCTTTTTCTACCGGCTGGCTGCGCTCCGCAAAGCGCTGGGAATCCAGATGAACTACGAAATGATCTACCTGCCGGATGAAATGTTCCGCTGCCGCCACCAGACCTTCCGCATCCATTTCGGCCGCCCGGTGAGCTGGCAAACATTCGACAACCGCAAAAAACCGGCCCAGTGGGCAGCCTGGATGAAAGAGACGGTTTATAAATTAAAGGATAAATAAACTCATTATATGCAAGCTATTATTCAACCCGTCGACCGGGCCCTTTTAAAGGCTGAGCTTACCCGCGAGAAAATGCTCCGGCGGACCAATAAATCGAATAACGAAATTTATATTATTACCGCCCACGATGCACCGCATGTCATGCGCGAGATCGGTCGGCTGCGCGAAATCGCTTTCCGGTTTTACGGTGGAGGCACCGGCCAGCCCATCGACATCGATGCCTACGATACGATGGACGACGCCTACCGGCAACTTATCGTCTGGAGCCCGGAAGACGAACAAATCCTGGGCGGCTATCGTTTCTTATGCGGAGCCGACGTCAAATTCGATGCCGAAGGCAAACCCTTGCTGGCCACTTCCCATCTATTTAATTTCTCCGAAACGTTCATTCGCGATTTTCTGCCTTATACAGTGGAATTAGGCCGTTCGTTCGTCACCCTCGAATACCAGTCCACCCGGGCCGGCGCAAAAGGATTGTTCGTACTCGATAACCTGTGGGACGGCTTGGGAGCCTTATCGGTCATCGACCCGAGTTTGCAATATTACTTCGGAAAAGTAACGATGTATAACACCTACAATTCGGAGGCCCGCAATATGATTCTTTATTTCCTGGGGTTGCATTTTCCGGATACGGCCCGGTTAATTACGCCGGTTTACCCCTTGCAAACGAATACGGACATGGATAAAATGAAGGCGCTTTTTCACTATGATAATTTCAAAGACAACTATAAGGTATTGAATCAGGAAGTAAGAAAGTTCGGCATCAACGTGCCCCCGCTGGTAAATGCCTATATGAGCCTTTCTCCCAAAATGCGGGTGTTCGGTACAGCCATCAATCACGAATTCGGCGAAGTGGAAGAAACCGGCATCCTGATCGCCATCGATGAAATCCTGGAAGATAAAAAGAAAAGGCATATCGAAACCTATCTGAAAGAAGAATGCCAGTCGGCCGAACTTATCCGCAAACCGGCCAACTGAGGCAGGCGTTTGCGCGGCACGCCCGCCGGCTAAAAGTACCCCTTTTTTCATGATGCAAAAGGTTCCCGACAAAATAAACGAATTTCTGCGACTTGCAGAACAGCATATCCCCTACCTTTCCAAGTGGTACCTGGATACGCCGGCCCTGGTTACGCCCGAGCGGTTCGCCGCCTTGAAAAAGCTGCAAGAAACGCTTTACACGGCCCTCTGCTACTTCGTGGCCCACGCGGACGAGTACGACGCTATTTTTCCGCTTACCTTCAAAGTACGACGCATTTTGGAGGTATGCCGCCCCTATCCGTACCGGCCCGGCACCTATCGGCCGGATTTCCTTATCGATGAAACCGGGCAACTCCGGCTATGCGAAATCGGCGCCCGGTTTCCGTTGAACGGTTATTTTCTTTCAGGAATCGCCGAATGTATCGGCGCTCGGAAATTCGGCTATCTCCCCCCGCCGGAAGAATGGCAATACGCACACTTTCTGAACCATCTGTTTGCGTACTGGGGAGCGTTCGACGAACTGTACGTGCTCAAAGGCGCCGACCATCCTTGCGACATCAAATACTATATTCCCTATTTCGAAGCCTTGGGCATCTGCATCCATCAACTCTCGCCCGAGGAACTGGCCCGGCAGCCGCTGCCACTGGAAAACGTAGCACTGGTGAACGAATTCAACCAAATGGAAATCGAACGGCTCCCTCTTCCGGCGGTACAGGCGATTGCCTCGGCCCGCGGATTAAACGATATGCGAAGCATTTTCCTGATCCACGATAAACGTTTTCTGGCCGTCTTATCCGATCCTTCTTTTCAGCGGGCCTGCCTCAGTCAGGCCGAAATCGAGGCGTTAACCCCCTACCTGATTCCCACCTATACCCGCACTCAGCGACGGGATTTATGGGAAGAAGCTTACCACCGGCAGGAAGATTGGGTGATCAAACACAGCCGGCTGGGAAAAAGCGAAAAGGTTTATGCCGGCTGCGTAACGAGCCGGGAGAAGTGGCAAACCTTGTTCGTGGAACCGGGGATCGAAGAAATGGTTTTACAGCCTTTTATCCGGCAGCGTAAAATTCATTCGGCGATCGGCGGATCGGTGTATCACGATTTCGCCGTCGGAACCTTGCTTTGTTTCGACGAAGACTTTTTCGGCCCCGGTTTGTTCCGGACTTCCTCTTTCGAGATTACCAACCGGCTGGACGATCGTAAAATGGCTCCCTGTTTTACCGACCGGCTACCGAGCATAAACGATTTGTTTATCCTTTAATTACTAACCTATGATCAATTTTAATATCCTGGAAGAACGCAAAGT
>DBFJSK010000330.1:0-2156 GCA_048403675.1 Tannerellaceae bacterium
TGTCAACCGCAAGGCAAAGCGGATTCGTTTGCAAGAGGGTAAAATATTCTCCGGCTTAGGATATAACAGAAGGGCCGCGGGAGGTTTCCGCGGCCGAAGCAAAATTGAAAATAATACAATAAGTATGGACGGAGAAGACACAGGGAGCCTACATTTCCATCTACCTGATTTACAGGATATTATAAATCCACCGGCAAGCGCCGTCCATTCGATGCCTATGGAATGAAAATTTCATGCCTATCCAATTCGAATTGCATAAGCATGGAATTGAAACCGGATAGGCATGCATTTTTTGTTAGAAAAATAATTGACAAGAAGGGATAGGCTTACCGATCGGCATACAATCCGATTTGGTTCCCTTCGCTATCGAGGAAGAGGGCGAAATACCCCATGCCCTCCGCTTCGATTTTTGTTTTCGGCCTTATCACGCGGCCGCCCGAAGAGATCACCTGGGTTAGTAACGGCTCGATCGCCTGGCAACGGAAAGAAATTAATACGCCATCCAACGAGGGTCGGAAATCTTCAGTCCACGACAAAGCGCCTACGGCACGGCCTTCTTCCATAAAAAAGGCCATTTTTTCCGTTTCGCAGGTACATACGGGCAATTCTACTTGGAAAATCGTTTCATAAAACGAGACGGCGCGTTGAAAATCGACCGTCGGAATTTCGAAAAAAGCAAGGAACGAATACATCATTTTTCTTAATTTTAAGGAGGTACAACCTCCCTGGTTCGACTAAATTAGCTTCTTTGCAAAGAACTGGGACAAAGGTAAGCCGGTCGGTTAAGGCTGACTAGTAAAAAAGGGACATTCCGCTGCCAAGGTGCGGAAATCGTTTTCAATCTTCCGAAAAATAATCCGAATGGGGGGCGCAAACAGCGAGGTATTCGGTGGGTGTATAGCCCGAGAAAAACCGGAATTCTTTAATCAGGTGGCTCTGGTCGCTGAATCCGGCGGCATAGGCCAATTGGGCGAGCGGTAAGCCGGGCGATTGGGCGAGCAGATGCAAGGCGCGTTGCATACGCATGATCCGGAGGAATGTCTTCGGGGGGGCGCCGATATAGGAAGTGAAAAGGCGCCCGAATTGTTTTTTACTCAGACATACTGCCTCAGCCCATTGTTCCACATTCAGCTCCGGGTAAAGATGGGCTGTCTGTAGAGCGGCTTGCATTCGTTGAAGATTATGGGAGGCCCCAATAAAGAGACGCGCGCTGAGGAAGTCTTCAATCAGCCGGATCGCCTCCGCCTGGCCGGGTGCTTCTGTTACGCGGTAAGCTAGGTGGGAGAGTTCCCGGTCTTCCATGTCCTCTACGTCGACCAGGCGATTATAAAATCGGTCGGCCGGAATACGGAAAAAAAGAGTGGAAGCGAAAGGGCGGAATACGACGGCAATCATTTCGATCGGGCCGTT
This sequence comes from Tannerellaceae bacterium, assembly GCA_048403675.1. Lineage (GTDB taxonomy): Bacteria > Bacteroidota > Bacteroidia > Bacteroidales > Tannerellaceae > Parabacteroides. The sequence continues at coordinate 1,411 of DBFJSK010000330.1, forward strand.
TGATGCCACGTCGGAAAAGCCGAGCGATTGCCCGGCCAGGAAAACCTGGGGTTGCCAAGCCGGTTGCGTAGCGGCCTCTCCCTTTTTTATGAGCGGTACCGACCAGCGCAAGGGTTTGCCCCGGTGGAAGATCAGTTGGAGGGAGCCGGTAGGTAGCGTGCGTTCGGATACGGGCTGGCGGCTGTCGTCTTCCAAAAGCCAGTAGTGTTTGATATAGGGCCGTAAAAACGGCCGGGGTTCGATGAGGTGAAACGATTGTGTCATAATGAGGTGATATAATCCGCTTTAGCAGAAACAAGTAAACCTTTTTCCCGGTAAAGATAAGGGTTTCGCACTCACTGTGCTTGTAAAAACGCGACATAAACGGCATCCGACATGTCCGTTTTTCTTTTCTTTCTTCCTCCCGCTTCCATTTTAACGCCTGCACCGTATCTCCGCCAGGTTGTCGGCGGCGAGCCTGGCGGAGATTTCTTCCTGCCGGAAAAAGGGGATTTAATAAAAATGTAATAAGTATTTCATTTTCCCGAAATATGGATGGTCGTTCTTTGCACAAAAGAAGTATATTTGTAACAAGGCGGCCTCTATCGACCCGCCTATTTTTAAATCAACGCAACTATGGCAACAACCCGTATTCTGGTAGTGGACGACGAAGAGGATTTATGTGAAATCCTGAGGTTTAATCTGGAAATGGAAGGATATGAGGTAGACACGGCTTTCAGCGCGGAAGAGGCTTTGAAAAAAGATCT
>DBFJSK010000331.1:0-2539 GCA_048403675.1 Tannerellaceae bacterium
AGATCGGAAAATAACCGGAGGCTGTCGGGAGACAATCCCCACGGCGTGGCGGTGAGGGCCGGAAAAGTTTGAGGGCTTTCGGCCAATTCCTTGGGGGTGACCAGCCGGGCCAGCGGGCGTAACAGTTTAGGCTGCATTGCAAAAAAGCGGGGCGAGCTGTTCTCGTGTGCAAACACATAATCGTCGGGCGCCGCATACCACACGGGTAGGGCGGCTAGTTCCCGTTGCATCCGTTGTACATTGCGAGGCGGCGTATACTTCTCGGTTCCTTGCAAAACAGCGGTTTCATGTCCCGGATTAAAATAATGGATGTTCGGCATAAGGTGCTATGGAATGATACGATAAAGATGAAGCCGTTCTCTTTGCTAAGAACGGCTTCATCGGATAGGAGAAAGGGTGAATATTGTTTGCTTGTTTAGTCCAGATTTTCGTCGATCGCATCAATCTTTTTGATCGTCAGCGCCATCTCTTCTTTGAGCTTTTCTATTTTCCGTTCCATTTCTTTTAAAAGGCCACCGCCGCCTTTCGACGAGATGCTCAGGAAGCCAATATTGTTTTCGTACGTCTGAAGTTCGTTTTTCATCCGTTCGTATATCCGCATCAACTTTTCGCGTTCGCTGTACAACCGGCCTTTTCCCCGGTCGCCGCTAGTCATATCGCTCAGGTTATTGCGGAACGACTGCATTTTACGGTCGTTGCGGTCTACTTTCAGCCGGTCGAACTGGCTGTCTACCGCTTCGTGGTATTCCTTATAGATTTTATCTTTCTCTTTAAAAGGTACGAAGCCCACGGCATTCCATTCGGCCATATATCCTTTCAATACGGAAAGGGCTTCTTCGTGATCCAACTCTTCGTCGAGGGCGTTGATCTTGCCGATCAGTTCTTTCTTGGCGGCCAGGTTGGCTTGTTCCACGCTTTTTTGCGAGACGACATTTTTATTTTTTTGTTCGAAGAAATAGTCGCAAGCCGAAATAAACCGTTTCCACACGGAATCCGAATATTTCCGGGCTACCGAACCGATGGTTTTCCATTCTTTCTGGAGGGCGATCATCTTATCGGTCGTATCTTTCCAATCCGTGCTGTCTTTCAGCGCTTCGGCTTTTTCGCACAAGGCTTTTTTGAGTTCGAGATTCTTCTCCATCTCTTCTTTTACGGCCTTGTAGAATTCGCTTTTCTTATTGAAGTAAATATCCGAGGCGGCGCGGAAACGTTCGAAAATCTTCACATTGAATTTTTTCGGAGCGAACCCGATGGTTTTCCATTTTTCCTGCAAGCCGATCACTTCCTTGTTCTTTTCCTCCCAATCCTTAAAGGTTTTGAGTTGGCTGAAATCGATGTTCTCGATTTGTTCGCAAATGGCCGTTTTCGCTTCCAGGTTTTCCTGTTCCTTTGCTTTCAGTTTTTCGAAATGTTCCTGATGGCGTTTGTTGATGACCGTCGAAGCGGTTTTGAAACGCGTCCAGAGTTCTTCGCGCAGTTCCTTGGCTACCGGCCCGATTTCACGCCATTGCTGATGCAGTTTTTGCAACTGGTGGAAGGCCGAGATGACGTCGGGTTCGTTTTCCAGTTTTTCAACCGTTTCGCACAGGGCGGTTTTCAGTTCCAGGTTCTTCTTGAAATCGTAATCGCGGAACTGGTTGTTTATTTTGATGATGTCGTAGAATTTCTCGCTGTATATCTGGTAATTTTTCCACAACTCGTTCACGTGTTCCTGCGGGACGGCTTTAATGTCTTTCCATTTCTGTTGGATTTCTTTAAAATCGTTGTACAGTTTATTGAAATCGTCCTGGCTTTCGGTAAGCGCTTTGAGTTGATCGATCAACTGGAGTTTCAACGCATAGTTGGCGGCTTTTACCTTTTCTTCTTCCGCCAGGGCGGCCGCTCTGCGTTCTTTGTAAGTGGCGAGCAATTCTTTGATCTTGCTTTCGGTTTCGTCTTCCGGCGCAGTAAAATCCTTTTCTTCCCCTCCGTTATCGAGGAATGTTTTCTTCAATTCGTCCGTTTCGGCGCGGCGAATTTTGTAATAGGCCTGTTTAAGCGCCTCTACTTCGCTGCGTGAGGTTTCGGCCGAGCTTTCCACCAGGCCCCCTAATTGGGCGAGAATTTCTTCTTTTGTCAGTTTGCCGGCGGCCACAGCAAGCGTGTCGGAAGTTTCGTTGGTTTCGACTTCCGCTGCCGGGGTTTCCGGCGTTTCTACCGGAGCTTTAGCTTCTTCCAATATGCCGTCGTTTTCCGGCAGATTAGTTTCAAGGGTGTCCTTCATATACAATCACATTTATAAGAAAAGGATAATACTTCCTCTATCAAGTCACAAATTAAGCTAAATATTTTGGTATAACAGCATGTGGGGGCAAATATTTATTTTAAAAGTGAATATTTATATTCCGGATAGCAACGGTTATTTTTCAAAGCAGAGAAAGAGGAGCGGTCTTTGAAAAACAGGGTGCCGAGTTTGATTGGCAAAAAGAAAAAGCAGCCTGAAAATGTAAGGTTTCTTCGAGCGCGAATGGGTAGAAAAAGCCAGCGTAAAAAGGGGGGG
>DBFJSK010000332.1:0-19588 GCA_048403675.1 Tannerellaceae bacterium
ATTATTCAGCATACCATGAAATACGTTTTTTATTGCTTACTGATCGCTATTTTATCTTCTTGTGGTGAAAATTTGAAAAAACACTATCCACGTTACGTCGATTTTCCGGAAACTATTCATCGCCAGGCGAAAGTAATTTCTATAGATACGGCCTTATTCCGTTATCCTTTCCGGATAAGAGTGAAGGACAGTATCGCTTTAATTCTGGATTTGCATCATCCGGATTATTATTTTCATGCGTTCACTTATCCGGCATGGAAACCCATTGTTTCTTTCGGAAGGCGGGGAGAGGGTCCCGAAGAAATGCTTTCGGCCGAAACATTCCGGTTCGTTTCTTCCGATTCGATTTGGGCACTCGATGCCAATAAAATGCAGCTCACACGTTGGCATATCCGTATTGCCGACGGAACGGCTATGCGCGAAGAAGCCATCGATTTAGACAAAGAGCTGGTTCGCGCCCTCGATTTCCAACTAACCCGGAGCGGTTTTTTGATTCCGGATTACCTGGGCGAACACCGGTTTCGGGAAACCGACCTTGCAGGGCATCCGGTAAGCTCGGGTGGCTATATCCCCACAGAACAAGGGGGAAACGAAGTGGCGCGGCCGGCCTTGGCGCAGGCATGGCGCAGCTTTATCGATCTGGATGCCGGCAGGCAACTGCTGGTAATGGCTTCCCAATTGGGAGAAGTATTGGAAATCTATCATTTAGACGACGACAGTAGCCAGGTAGTATACGGCCCGCATGGCGAACCGGAGTTTCAGGTGAGGGATGGATATGGTATTCCGACGGGTATCATGGGATTTAGCGACGTGCAAATCACCGACCGTTATATTTATGCGGTTTTTCACGGGCGCAGCTTCCGGGAAATCAATGCCAGTTACGACCGGGGGATCAAGCCGGAAGACGGCGGACACTTTATTTATGTATTCGATCTGGACGGGCACCCGGTACGCCAGTATATGCTCGACCGGGCTATTTACGGCATCGATGTGCACGAAGCGGAAGGGGTGATTTATGCCACGGATGTAAATCGGGATGAGCCGATTGTGGAGATAAAGCTGGTATAGCAGGATAGGATACGATTCTTTTATATCGATCCCAACGGATGTTTATCCGCCACGCCACGGGCTTTACATCTCCTACAGCCATCCCCCTCAACCCGGAATACGGCGACGACGTACTTCGCTTCCCACGCTTCGATTTGATAAAAAATAAGTAAACGATGAATCCTACCCACAAACAAACCTGCTTTTTCCTTCTGCTTTCCGGATGGTTCTTTTTTTCCCTGACAGGATGCAAAGACAAAAAGAAAGAAGAAATCCTCCAAACAGTCAGCCGATGGCAAGAAAAAGAAATTATCTTTCCTCAGGCTCCACAAAAGCTCACGTTTACGCGTTATGCCACCGATACGGTCGATTACCCTTTTCGGGAAGCTCCTTATAAAGTGCTGGTGTATGTGGATTCGGCCGGATGCACGGGGTGCAAACTCCAACTTAGCAAATGGAAACAATTTATTCGCCAAGTGGATTCGCTGAGCGACGGCCGGGTGCCTTTCCTCTTTGTCATTCATCCCAAAAACCTCGTCGAAATCCGCGAACTGCTACGACGCGACCGGTTCGACCGACCCGTTTGTATCGATACCGCCGACCGGCTAAATCAGGCCAACCATTTCCCTTCCGCTTTCCGGTTTCAGACCTTCCTGCTCGATAAAGATAACCGAGTCGTGCTGATCGGCAATCCGGTGCATAACCCGGTCATAGCCGATTTATACCTCGACCGAATCGGCGGCCGAAAAGCCGCCGGCCCGAATGCCGAAGCCGGCCCGGCTACCACGCTCGAAGCCGATCGAAAGGAATACGATTTGGGCCGAATACCCCTCGGTTCCACCCGCACGCAAATCGTCGGCGTGCGCAATACCGGCAACACTCCCTTCCATCTCAAAGGAACCCGCACTTCCTGCGAATGTACGCAGGTTCGCGCCGACTGGAATCGGCTTGCGCCCGGCGAAACAAAAAAGCTGAAGGTTATTTTCCAAGCGGAGCAAAAGGGAGATTTCCTGCGCACCGTTACCCTCTACGGAAATCTACCGGAAGAAGCGTTCACCGTGTCGCTGACCGGATGTGTCGAATAATTCAATTTTTACTCCCATGCTGACTTTACCCGCTATGCTGAGAACTGTTTTTCTTTTCTTCGTTTTTCTGCTGACGCTCGCCTGCACCTCTTCCTCCGACCCCTTATACGAGGAGGCATTGAAAGCCTCGGGCGATAATCGCCCGGAATGGGAAAAGGTAATGACACATTACCAAAATGATTCGCTGAAAACCCGGGCTGCTCGTTTCCTGATCGGCAATATGCTAGGGAAATATTATCTGGCCGGCGGGAAAGTCGATCGGTTTCACGCTTTTATCGATTCGGTTTACCAGATCCGGCAGGCCGAATACGATGAAAAAAGCCTATACGAGGCGTTCCGCAAACAAGAGGGCCGCGCCTACCACGGCATCCGGAAAGAAACCGACCTGGAACACCTGACGGCCGCCTACCTGATCCGGCAAATCGACGAAGCCTTTGAGGTCTGGAAAAAGCCCTGGAACGAGCACCTTACCTTCGACGAATTTGCGGAATGGGTACTTCCCTACCGCCTGGGCAACGAATTGCCGGAAGACTGGCGACCGCTCTATCGTGAAAAATTTGCCTCCTCCCTCTCCGACACTTGCGTATCGGCAAAAACAGCCTGCCGCGAAATCAATGCCCGGCTAATGGCACTTCCCATTCATATTTTCCTGTCCTCGGTACGGCCCGCAGATATACGCCCCAGTAGCTTGCAACATATCAAATTCGGATTATGCGAAGATTATGCTTCCCTGGCAGTATTTGCCATGCGGTCGGCCGGTATTCCGGTAGGTATCGAATTTATCCCCCACTGGGGGAGGAAGAATAACAATCATACCTTCAATGTAGTCTATCATAACGACGGCCGGATGTACGACTTTTCAGGAGGCGAACAGCAGCCGGGCGAACATCTTTCCCGGTTCACCGGCATCCCGAAAGTATACCGGCGCACCTATGGCCTGCAACCTTCGCGGCTGGCTCTTTTGGACGAAGGGGAAGAATTACCGCCCTTCTTCCGGAATCCCTGCCTACAGGACGTCACCGCTCAATACCCTTTTATTCATCCGGTGAATATCACCGTGCCGTTATTTGCCCGGCATCCTGATAAAAAACTAGCTTACCTCTGTGTATTCGATCCCGCCGGATGGATACCGGTAGACTGCGGCCGGATTCGCGGCGACCAAGTCCTTTTTCACAATGTAGGCCCAGACATCATGTATCAGGCAACTTGTTACGAAAAAGGCCGTTCGATTCCCGTCAGCCTTCCTTTTTTTGCAGATACCGCCGGACAATTGCATCTGGTAAAGCCCGCGGAGGAAAAAATCACGCTGACGCTGGAGCGCAAGCAGCAGGAAGCCGCCAACCTGGCCTATATCCCGCTCACGCTGATCGGCAGCCGGTTTCAGGCTTCCGACCATTCTGATTTTCGATGGGCCGACGACTTATATGTTTTCACCACGGCGCCCACCTTTAAATACACCCAGGTGGATGTGCATGCCCGTAAAGCTTATCGCTATTACCGCTATCTTTCTTCCGATCAGACACAGGGCAATATGGCGGAAGTGGAATTTTATGAGGAGGGAAGCGATCACCCACTCAAAGGCCGTGTGATCGGTACCGAGGAAACCAGCATTTATCACCCCGAAGCCGTGAAAGAGCATGTGTTCGACGGAGATGCGCTCACTTATTTCCATACCCGCGATACGCTTAGCTGGGCAGGCCTGGCCTTAGACCAGCCGGCGCGCATCGATAGGGTGCGGTATATCATCCGCAACGACGACAACGGGGTACGGCAAGGCAACCTCTACGAGTTATTTTACATCGACCGCGAGGGCGCATGGTGTTCGGCCGGACGGAAAAAAGCCACTCACGACGATTGCATTCGTTTCGATGCGGTACCCGCGGCGACCTTATACTGGCTTCGCAACCTGACGCGGGGAAAAGAAGAGCGTATTTTTACGTACGAGGGGGGGAAACAAATTTGGTGGTGATGGATATGCATGTGTTTTACCTGATAAATGAAGCCCGATGAAACTTTCTCTTTCCTTTTATATCGATAAACTCCTTTCGATTATTTGCTGGATGGGGTTGGCGGTCGGCCTGTGGATAGGCATACAAGTGTTTTGCTTTACTTCTTTTACCATTCCTTCCCCTTCGATGGAACCGGTATTGGTACCCGGCGACCGGGTGGTGGTGAATAAAATGATTCCGGGCGCTCGGCTGTTCGACCTTTTTTCCTCGCTCCGCGGCGAACAGGTACCGGTATACCGGATGCCGGGAATCGGAAAGTTGAAGCGGAACGATGTAATCGTCTTTCATTTTCCGCATCCCCACACCTGGGATAAGCTGGAGATGCACATCCTGAAATATTATATCAAACGTTGTATCGGATTGCCCGGTGACAGCCTGCGGATAGACAACGGCCGGTATCAGATAAAGGAAACAGACGAATACCTGGGTAACCGCAAGGGGCAGGAGGAATTGGCCGGCCGATGCGAAAAGTCGTTTTCAGGGGAGATCTTGACGGCTTTTCCGCACGACTCGCTCTTCAACTGGACCATTTTAAACTTCGGCCCCCTCTACCTGCCCAAAGCGGGCGATAGTATTCCGCTGACGCGTCCCAACTATATTATATATAAGCAAGCCATCGAATGGGAGCTGCAAAAGAGTTTAGACTGGCGCGACTCCGTCTGTTTGCTACAAGGCGCCCCGCTGCCGGGCTACCGTTTCCGCAAAAATTATTATTTCGTAGCGGGCGACAAGGCGACCGACTCGCAAGATTCCCGATACTGGGGCGTCTTACCCGAAGACTTCATTGTGGGAAAAGCCTGGTTGATCTGGAAATCGGTCGATCCGTATACGGGAGAAACCAATGGACGACGCTTCTTAAAAAGAATCGACTGAGACAACCCCACTACTCTAACAATCGACAGTATGAATACCGGTTTGCTTATCCGAAAATACCTTCCCGCCCTCAGTCTGGCTTTGAGCGGATGGCTGATCCTATGCACGCCTTTCGCCAGCGACCCTTCCCTGCCAAACGGTTGGATCATGGCCAAAGCGAATTGGTTTATGGGATCTACAGCTCTATTCGCTTTATCGGCAGGAATGGCCGCCGGTTGCGGCATGCGCCCCCGCCTTTCCTTTACTTGGGCCGACACGCTGGTTTGCGCTCTGGCAATCCTCACGTTGCTCACGTACGATTGGAACCTCCGACCCGAACCGGATAAGCTGCGTTTCGGCGCTCAATGGCTCGTTTTTTGGTTTATGCTGCGGTATGCTCTGAGCAGCTATCCCTTTTTGCGCTTGTTTTTTCCGGTTTGTCTGCTGGTTACCGGGCTACTGGAAGCCCTCTGGGGATTCGCTCAACTCTACGGGTATGCCGCATCCAACCACCCGCTTTTTACCCTAACAGGAAGTTTTTTCAATCCGGGCCCCTACTCCGGTTACCTGGCAGTCCTCCTGCCTCTCTGCTTCGGGCTGCTGTTACGCACCGGCCGTTTATGCCGCAAAGAAAACGGAACGTTGCGTAGCCAGAGAGCCGGCCGGCTCGCCATCCGGTTGTATCGGTTTTCCTGGATTTGTTTGCTGGCTATCGGTTGCATCCTGCCGGCCGGCATGAGTCGTTCGGCATGGCTGGCTACGCTGGCCGGCTGCGGATGGGTGTACTGGGCCGAACGCGCGGGATGGAAAAAGACCGCCGGTTGGATGCACCGTCATCCTCTACGTATGTGGTTCGGAGCTATCGCGCTCGCAGCGATGCTTTCGGCCGGCCTCATTTTTCTATACAACTTAAAAAAAGGATCGGCCGACGGCCGGCTACTGATGTGGAAAATCACAGCGACAGCCATCCTCCGAAATCCCTTGTGCGGTGTCGGGCTGGGGGGATTCCCGGCAGCCTATGCCGAAGAACAGGCCACTTACTTTGCCCGGGCCGAAAAACCCCTGCAGGAACAACGCGTAGCCGGCTGTCCGGAATATGCTTTCAATGAATACTTACAGATCGCGTTGGAAGAGGGTATTCCCGGGCTATGTCTTTTCGCGGGTTGGCTGGGGTGCTGTTTTCGGAATGGCCTGCGTAGAAGACGGTATGCTCTTTGCGGCAGCCTGATCGCGCTGGCTGTCTTTGCTTTTTCGTCGTATCCGCTCCAACTTCCTTCTTTTTGGATGGCAGGAGGTATATTGTGCGCTTGTACGCTACGGCCTGCTCCCACACAAAAAGCGAGCAAGCTGCGGTGGAAACCGGCCGTATGGTGGATAATAGCGGGTCTTAGCCTGTGGATGGGATGGAAGGGAAATTCATTGGCCACGGACTATCGAAAATGGGCCACGGCCCGGATGCTTTACCAGAACCGGGCGTACGAAAAAGCGGCTATTTCTTATCGGGAACTTTTTCCTCTCTTTCAGCATAAACCTGATTTTTTATTCGAGGGCGCGCAATGCCTGCGCAAAACGGGGCGCCAGGCGGAGGCAATCGGATGGCTGCAACGAGCCGTCCGGTTAAGTGCCGACCCCATGGTTTATTATGTAATGGCGCTCAACGAGCAATGGCTCGGACGGTATGCAGAGGCGGAAAGGCATTTGCATTATGCCATCGCTATCTTGCCCGACCGGATTTATCCCTATTATCTGCTGGCCAAACTCTATGCGGAGCCGGCTTTCTTCCAACCCGCGAAAAGGCGGGAAGCCGCCCGCGTGGTGATGTGGCGTAAACCGAAAGTAGAAAACACGGCGATCCGGGAAATGAGGGAAGAAGTGAAAGAATATATAGAATAGGGAGGAGGAAACCCTGAAATAATAGAAGAGACAAACAAGGCAAAAGTAAAATTAGGCCCACAAACAAATTAAAGTTTAAAAAATAGTGGTAATATAAAATAAGAAGCCTATATTTGCATCAAAATATTAAAAGAACATTTTTAAATATCAAAAAAAATATGACGCGTAAAATCAAATTAACTATTATTCTCGCATTTGCAATGATTGGAATTACTTCCGCATGGTTGCAGAACAACAAGCACGAAGTTTTATCATCTCTTGTTTTAACGAATATCGAAGCATTGGCCGGAGATGAAAATTCCACAGGATGTTCGAATCACGGCCCCACAGAAGTTAGTTGGTGGTCAGGAAGATATTGCAAGAACACCAACAGTATATGTTGTTCCTATTAACTTTTAGATAGAACAACTCGAAAAAAATACCGGTAGTTCTGATTCAGAATAAAAAACCAACTACCGGATTTATTTATATTACAAGTACAACCAGATACTTCAACACAACCATCATCATGAAAAAATTAACCTATCTCCTTTTTTACTTTCTTCTTCTTTCTTTTATCGCTTGCCAACCATCCCCATCCGGTTTAAATGAAGAAATAATCGAAATTGATTTTTCCCGTTCGGAAAAAGAAAACCTTCCTTACCAGGCCTCGTATATAAAACTGATTGAAAAAGAAGAAAGTTCACTTATCAGCCGCATTGAAAAAATCACCGTAAAAAACGACCAATTTTATCTGATGGACGGCTACCTGAAAAAAATAATCGTGGCCGATAAAAGAGGGCATATAACCCGCAGCTATGAAAAAACCGGCGACGGCCCGGGAGAAATCACCAACCTCACCGATTTTATCGTCGATGAGGAAGGACATCTTTTCCTCTATGATGGCACAGCCGACAAACTGGTGGAGATAGATGCCGAAGGGCAGACTATCCATACCCGGAAACTTCCTTTTAAAATAGAAAATATACATTGCCTGAAGAATGGGAATTATCTGATTGCGTTAGCCCCTTACAACGAAGGCGATTACAAAGGGGAACAGGTCATTGTTACCGACCGCGATTTCCGCCACGTTCATAAAGAGCTAACCTATTCTTCCGACGTCGATCCGAATTTTCATTTCAATTCTTCTTTCATCGAGACGGAGAAATACATCGTTTATAACCGCGTAATAGACAATCACGTCTATCTGTTTTCTCCCGACGACGGCCATCTGGTTTCGCATCTGCGATTCGACTTCGGAGGCCAAACCATTCCCGATTCCCGGATGAAAGATATAAACAAGCTGCTCAACCAAAGCGCCTTTTATTCTTTTCTGGCTACTACGCCGATCGTTCAGGATCGATACCTTTTATTTATGACGAACAAAGAGGGAACTTTATATACTTGCGCTTATCATAAAAACACGGGAGCCACCTCTTTTAGCAGAGCCGACAAAATGGCTCGGGACGTGATTAATTTTCCACTTTATTATGCTCCACAGGAAAAGTGTATCGTTACTTATCTCCATAGCGATATGATTCAACATGCAAGCCAGACGACCTTGCCCCGGGATGTGGCCGACTATATTGAAGAAGGAAACACCGTTTTATGCTTGTACAAACTGGAAGAATGAGTTTAACCAAATAAGCCGGAATTTTTATTTTGGATTTTATTTTCCGCTTCCGATAAACGGGAGCGGGGGAGAGAGACAAGAGTAGACAACTTAAAGACATGTTGAAAAACATGTGATGCAAACAAAGAAATCCTTTATTTTGACCGTATTCCGAACCTATCGTAAGGATAAATTACTATCTTTGTAATAAATAAAACGAAGATAGGCTGCACCTCGACAGAATCAAACTTTGTTTGCTTCTATGCTCGGCTTGTACTATCTTTGCTCTAAGAAAGAAATAAATACCAAATCAACAAAGTCCTGATTTATGAAATACGTTTACCTCAACCTACTTATTATTATGATAAACCTACTGGGTTGTTCCGGTGAAAAAACAGATAAAACAACGACCGAAGAATCTATTGAAACCGTCCTCCCCGATGAAATCAGCGAAGTAACCGTCATACCTTTGCAAGAAACGCGGTTTAATCACGAACTCATCAGCAACGGCAAACTTTCGGCGCGCCGGTTGGCTGAACTAAGCTTTGAAACGGCAGAGCCTATCGCGGCCATCTATGTAAAAAACGGAGAACGGGTAAAAAAAGGACAAAAGCTGGCTTCTTTATCTTCTTTCCGGTTGACCAATAAAACCGCTCAGCAAAAAGAAGCGCTGGAACGCGCCAAACTGGAACTCCAGGACGTGTTGATCGGACAAGGGTATACTCTCGAAGATACGGCCAAGGTACCGGCCGCCATCCTGCAACTGGTACGGGTAAAAAGCGGATACGACGGCGCATTGGCTCAATACGAACTAGCCTGCTACGAAGAACAGCACGCTACCCTTACCGCCCCTTTCGACGGCATTGTAGCTAACCTTTTTATCAAACCTTATACCACCGCTTCCCTCACCGAGCCGTTCTGCACCCTCATCGATCCCAGCAGCCTGGAAGCCGCTTTCACGGTGCTGGAAAGCGAATTGCCCCTTATTCAACTGGGCGATCCGGTGGCGGTTACGCCTTTTGCCGCGACCGGTATCCAAACCGAAGGGCGAATTACCGAAATCAACCCGTTGGTGGACGAGAACGGCATGGTGCAAATAAAAGCCGCCGTTGTGAATAAAGGCAAACTAGTGGAAGGCATGAACGTGAAAGTAAGTGTCCGGCGATCGGTGGACAAGCAGTTGGTTATCCCCAAACAAGCCGTCGTACTGCGTTCGGGCAAACAGGTGGTATTCACCCTGGTAGACGGGAAAGCATACTGGAATTACGTCCGCACCGGCCTGGAAAACGCCGACAGCTATACGATAACGGAAGGATTGAAAGCAGGCGACACCGTTATTACCGGCGGAAATATCAACCTGGCCCACGAAGCGCCCGTCAAAGTAAGCCCCCGTCATGATTAAGTTCCTCCTCCAGCGGCCCATCGCCGTCCTGATGGCGTTTACCGCCTGCTTTATTGTAGGGCTGGCTACTTATTTCACGCTGCCCGTATCGCTTTTGCCCGATATTGCCATCCCGGAAATCACCGTACAGATTACCGGCTCGAACACGTCGGCGCGCGAACTGGAAAACACCCAGGTGAAACCCATCCGCCAGCAATTGATGCAAGTAGCCGGCCTGCGCGATATCCATAGCGAAACCCGCGACGGAGCCGCCCTGATCCGCCTCAGCTTCGACTTCGGCACCCATACCGATCTGGCCTTTATCGAGGTAAACGAAAAAATCGACGCGGCGATGAATTACCTGCCGCACGATGCGGAACGTCCGCGGGTGGTCAAAGCCAGCGCCACGGATATTCCCGTATTCTGTCTGAACCTGACGTTGAAAAGCGATAGCGTCCAGATAAAGACGCCTCGCAACGCCTCCGAGGCTTCGCACGCGCCGGCTTTTTCGGACGATACTTCCCGAGGCGCCGGCAACGAAGAAGCTTTCCTGGAACTTTGCCAGTTTGCCGAAACCGTAATTAAACGGCGCATCGAACAACTTCCCGAAGTAGCGATGGTAGATATGACCGGCAAACAAGGGCGCCAACTGCGCATCGTACCCGATATGAAACGGCTCGAAGCGGCGGACATCACCTTGGACGATGTGGAAAAAGCGCTGGAAACCAACAATATCGAGCCGGGCAGCATGATGGTGCGCGACGGATACTACGAATACAACATCAAATTCTCCACCCTGCTCCGCACCCTCGACGACGTTCGGCAAATCTATCTCCGCAAAAACGACCGGATTTTCCAGTTGCAAGACCTGGCTGCGATCGCCATCGTACCCGAACCCGAAAGAGGCCTTTCGCTGGCCGGCGGCCAGCGGGCCGTAACGCTGGCTATTATCAAACAAGCCGACGAAAATATGGATCGGATGAAAGACGCCCTGGAGGAAGTAACCGATTATTTCCGGACGATCTACCCCGATATTCAATTCAGCATCTCGCGCAACCAGACCGAACTGCTCGACTATACGATTTCGAATTTAAAGCAAAACCTGCTGCTGGGCTTTATTTTCATCTGCCTGGTAGCCATTCTTTTCCTGGGCGACGTGAAAAGCCCAGCCGTGATCGGGCTCAGCATGATCGTGAGCATCGTAATCAGCCTGCTTTTCTTTTACCTTTTCCACATGTCGCTCAACATCATTTCCATGTCGGGCCTTATCCTGGCGCTCGGCATGATGATCGACAGTTCGATTATCGTGACCGAAAACATCGCCCAATACCGGGCGAAAGGATACGACCTGGATGAAGCCTGCTCGCTCGGCACCACCGAAGTGATTACCCCGATGCTGAGTTCCACCTTCACCACCATCGCCGTTTTCGTCCCCCTCGTTTTTATGAGCGGGATAGCCGGCGCCATCTTCTTCGACCAGGCATTTGCCGTCACCATCGGGCTGATGGTGTCCTACTTTACCGGCATCATGCTGCTTCCCGTATTATACAAACTCGTTTACAGCATTCCGGAAATCAAAAGCCGTTGGAACCTGAAAATAAACAATCCCGTGAAAGCCCACACCCTCGACCGGTTTTACGACGGAGGCGTAGACTTTATCTTCCGGCATAAAAAAGCTGCCCTTTTCCTTTCGGCCGTCACGTTGCCGCTCTGTGTGCTGCTTTTTTATTTCATCCCCAAGAGCCGGATGCCCGAAATCGACCAGAACGAGCTGATCGTTCATATCGAATGGAATGAAAACATCCACGTAGACGAAAACCGGAGCCGCATCGACCGGTTGCTGGCTGAAATAGAGACGCCGGGCCTTACCCATACCGCCTACATCGGCCAACAACAATTCCTTTTGAACCGTACCCGAGAGCTCTCCTCGTCGGAAGCGGAAGTTTACCTTAAAACGCCCGAGAGCGCGGACATTGCTCCCCTGCAAGCCCGCATGAGTCGGCACATACATCAACATTACCCTGCGGCTATCCTCTCTTTCTCGCCTCCGGAAACCGTTTTCGAAAAATTATTCGTCACCGGCGAAGCCGACCTGGTCGCCCAATTCTACACACGCAACCACGCCCAGGCCCCGGAAGCCGCCCAACTGAAACAACTCAGCAGCCAACTGGAAGCCCGCACCGGCTACACGCCCGTCGGAATAGCTTTCGACAACCAATTGGAGATCTCCGTCGACCGGCAGAAACTCCTTCTCTACCAAGTAGACTACAACGAAGTATACCAAGCCCTTAAAACCGCTTTCAAAGACAACGAAGTAGCCACGCTGCGCTCCTATCAGCAATACCTGCCGATCACCCTTTCGGGCCACGATCGCACGGTGAGCGAGGTATTGCAACATACCGTAGTCAGGACATTGCCCGACGAAAACGGAAAAGCGCGTTACCTCCCCCTCAACGCCCTGATCCGAATCACCCCCGGCGAAGACCTTAAAACCATCACAGCCGGGAAAAACGGCGAATACATACCCTTCAGCTTCTACCAGGTAGCCGATGGCGACCACCTGATGGCCGACGTCAGGCAGACCGATCATACCGGATGGGACATCGACTTCTCCGGCAGCTTCTTCTCGAACCGCCAAATGCTCAACGAACTGGTGGTGATCCTGCTGATCTCCGTCCTGTTGATGTATTTCATTCTGGCCGCGCAATTCGAAAGCTTCCTCCAACCGCTGATCGTACTGGCCGAAATCCCCATCGACGTAGCCGCCGCGCTGCTCGTCTTATGGTTGGCCGGCCACACCCTCAACCTGATGAGTGCCATCGGGATTGTGGTAACCGCCGGTATCATCATCAACGACTCCATCCTGAAGCTGGACGCCATCAACGAACTGCGCAAAGAAGGCGTACCGCTTATGGAAGCCATTCACGAAGCCGGACGCCGGCGTCTCAGGCCCATCATCATGACGTCGCTCACCACCATCTTCGGTATGGTTCCTCTGCTTTTCACCTTCGATATAGGCAGCGAGCTGCAAAAACCCCTCTCCATCGCCATGATTTCGGCCATGCTGATCGGGACGGCCGTCAGCCTCTTTATCATTCCGCTGATTTATTGGTATATTTACCGCAAACACGACACCTCGTCTATTCACGCCCATTCCAAACAATCCGCTCTATGAAACGAATCCTACTCCACATAACCGGGAGCCTAACGCTCCTGTTCATGTCGCCCACGTTATACGCGCAGACACTCGTGCTCTCGCTGGAAAAAACGATCACCCTGGCCGCCGACAGCTCCCTGCAAGCCTTCCGCAATAAAAACATGTTCCTTTCCGGCTACTGGCAATTCCGCACCTACCGGGCCGAACGCCTGCCGAGCCTGACCCTGGGCGTCACCCCGGCCGAATACAACCGCGACATCACCAAACGATACGATTCGGAAAACGACATCGACATCTTCCGCAAACAACAATCGTTTTACGCAGGCGCCAACCTGCGTGTCAAGCAAAACTTCGACCCCTTAGGCGGCAGCTTCTTCATCGACTCCGACCTGGGCTACATGCGCTACTTCGGCGACAACACCTACAACCAGTTCACCTCCGTCCCCATCCGCATAGGCTACGTACAAGACCTGATCGGCTACAACCCCTTTCGCTGGCAACGCAAGCTGGAACCCCTGAAATACGAGAAAGCCAAAAAAGAACTGCTCTACAACATCGAAGCCGTCAGCGAACAAGCCACCACCTACTTTTTCGCCCTGGCCATGGCCCAAGCCGAATACGACCTGGCCAAAGACAACGTAGCTTCCACCGACACCCTCTACCGCACCGGCCAGCAACGCCATAAAATAGCTTCCATCAGCCAAGCCGACCTGCTGACGCTGAAACTCGACGCGATCAACGCCCGCAACACCCTGCAAAACGCCGAGATCACCCTCAAACGCGCCATGTTCAGCCTGGCCTCCTACCTGAACCTGGACAAAAATACCCGCATCATCCTCCGGCTGCCCGGCAAGCCCCGCCCCCTCGACCTTTCCGCCGACCGGGCTCTGGCCCTGGCCAAAGAAAACAACCCCGACTTCCTCGGGCTGCAACAAGACATCCTGGAAGCCGAACAACAAGTAGACAAAACCCAAAAAGAAGCCCTCTTCAACGCCTCGGTCAGCGCCAGCATCGGCTTCAACCAGGTAGCCGACAAGCTCGGCGACGCCTACCGGCATCCGCTACAGCAAGACGTTGTTTCCATCGCCGTCTCCATCCCTCTGATTGACTGGGGCGTACGCAAAGGGAAACACAACATCGCCAAAAACAACCTCAACGTCACCCGCATCTCTGCCCGGCAAGAAGAACTCAGCCTGGAAGAAGACGTTATCATGACCGTAGGCGACTTCAATATCCAGCAAGCCCTGATCGGAAGCGCCGAAGAAGCCCTCGACCTGGCCATTCTGGCTTACCGCGAAACCAAGCAACGCTTCATGATCGGGAAAGCCGACATCAACAGCCTCACCCTCTCGCTGAACCGCCAGCAAGAAGCCCAACGCAATTACATTTCGGCCCTGCAGAACTATTGGCTCAGTTACTACAAAATACGCAAGCTCACTTTGCACGATTTCGAAACAGGCGTCTCGCTCGGCCAGTCCTTCGATTTCCTGCATCAACTCGAATAAAAAGCCCCCTTTGATGTAAAACCAGAAAAAAACCAACCATTCCCCCGAAACAACCCATGAGCGCATCGCCTAAACTCTCCGCCTTCACCCTGATCGTTACCTTCCTCTGCATCGCATTGGCCGGTCTGGCCTTTATACCCCTGCTCCCGATCAAGCTCTCCCCCTCGCGTACGCTCCCCAAACTCAGCATCCGTTTCGACATGCCCGGCAATTCCGCCCGCGTGATTGAAATGGAAGCCACTTCGCACCTGGAATCCATGCTGGCCCGCATCAAAGGCATCAAGGAAATCCACTCCACCTCCGGCAACGGCTGGGGAAAAATCACCCTTGAATTCGACAAACACACCCCGCTCGACGCCGCCCGTTTCGAAGCCTCCGCCATCATCCGGCAAACCTGGGTCGACCTGCCCGAAGAAATCACCTATCCCATCCTGGAAATGAGCCGCCCCGACGAAAAAGAGGAACGCCCGTTCATGAACTATACCCTCAACGCCCCCTCGTCGCCCAGCTTCATCCAACGCTTCGCCGAAGAACAAATCAAACCCCGTCTGGCCGGTCTGCGCGGCATCTACCAAATCGACATCAGCGGCGCCACCCCGATGGAATGGCAACTCGAATACGACAACCGCCAGCTCGACGCCCTGGGCCTTACCCTGGATGACATCCGAAGCGCCATCAGCCAATACTACCATAAAGAATTCCTCGGGCTAGCCGACGCCTCTCGCCCCGGCGAAACCAGCAGGTGGATACGCCTGGCCCTGGTACCCGACGACGAACAGACCGGTTTCGACGCGGCCCGCATCTCGCTCCGCACCCCCCAAGGCAAGCTCGTCCGGCTGGATCAACTGCTCCGTGTACGCCACACCGAAGAAGCGCCCCAAAGCTATTACCGAATCAACGGTCTGAATTCCATCTACCTCTCCATCCGGGCGGAAGAAACCGCCAACCAACTCAAACTGGCGGCCCATGTAAAAGAAGAAATAGAAAAAATACGCGCCCTCTTGCCCCCCGGTCACGAAATCCATACCAGCTACGACGCCACCGAATACATCCGGGAGGAACTCGCCAAAATCTACGTCCGCACCGGCCTGACGGTACTGATTCTTCTGCTGTTCGTGCTGCTAATCACCCGCAACGTTCGCTACCTCTTCCTGATTATCATCAGCCTCAGCGTCAATCTGGCCATCGCCGTTATCTTCTACTACCTGCTCGGACTGGAAATCCAACTCTATTCGCTGGCCGGCATCACCATCTCGCTCAGTCTGGTGATCGACAACACCATCGTGATGACCGACCACATCTGCCACCGCCACAACCGGAAAGCTTTCCTGGCAATCCTGGCCGCCACGCTGACGACTATCGGCGCCTTGGTAATCATCTTCTTCCTCGATGAAAACATACGCCTCAACCTGCAAGATTTCGCCGCCGTAGTCATCATCAACCTGGCCGTATCGCTGGCCGTAGCCCTCTTCCTGGTACCCGCCCTGATCGAAAAAATGGGATTAGCCCGGGAAAAGAACCGATCGCCCAAAGCCGCTACTTCCCCTTCCGAAGGCCGTTCCTGGCGGACAAAAGCGACCCGTTTCCTGCACCGCTGGCCGGTCTATTTTTCGCGCTACTACCAGGCGCAGATCGCTTTTCTTTCCCGTTGGAAGAAAACGGCCTCCTTCGCTCTGCTGCTCGCTTTCGGCTTGCCGCTCTTCCTGATCCCCGATAAAATAGAACCCGGGCGCGGCCCCGTCTCTTCGCGCGACTCCGCCTGGATCGCCACCTATAATAAGATCGTGTCCAGCGAACTCTACAAAGAAAAAATCAAACCCGTCGCCGACAAGGCGCTGGGGGGCACCCTCCGTTTGTTCGTGGAGAAAGTATACGAAGGCAGCTACTTCACCCGCAATGATGAAACCGTGCTCACCATCACCGCTTCGCTGCCCAACGGCAGCACAGTAGAACAAATGAACCGCCTCATCGCCCAGATGGAAGCCTATCTGAGCACCTTCGATGGCATCCGCCAGTTTCAGACCAGCATCTACAACGCCCGCCAAGGCGCGATTTACGTTTATTTCACCCGCGAAAGCGAGCGCAGCGGTTTTCCCTACATCCTTAAAAGCAAAGTAATCAGCAAAGCCCTCGAATTGGGCGGAGGCAGTTGGGGCGTATGGGGCTTGCAAGACCAAGGTTTCAACAACAGCGTAGCGGAAAGCGCCGGTTCGTTCCGCATCGAAATGAAAGGATACAATTACGACGAACTCTATGCCTGGGCGGAAAAATTAAAAGAAAAACTCCTGAGCTACCGGCGTATCAAAGAGGTACTTATCAACTCCGAATTCTCGTGGTGGAAAGACGATTACCAGGAATTTTACTTCCGGCTCGACAAAGCGCGGCTGGCCCAAACGGGGCTGAACCCGGAAGCCTTATTCGCTTCCCTCAGGCCCTTATTCGGCAAAGACGTATACGCCGGCAACCTCGTAGCAGGCGGCGAAACTGAAAAAATGAAACTCACTTCGAAGCAATCCGCCGAATACGATGTGTGGAATATGCTCCATCTTCCGCAAACAGCCGGAGGAATCAGCTATAAACTCTCCCACCTGGCCACCGTGGAAAAAGGCCAGATGCCCGGCGAAGTAGCCAAAATAAACCAACAATATCGCCTTTGCCTGCAATATGAATACATCGGGGCCAACTCGCAAGGCACGAAAATACAAGAACGGGTATTGAAAGCGTTCAATGCGGAGCTTCCGATGGGCTATACGGCCGAAGCGAAAGGCTCCGGCTGGAACTGGGATAAAAGCAACAAACAACAATACCTGTTGCTGCTGCTGATTATCGTGATTATCTTCTTCACGACCAGCATCTTGTTCAATTCGCTCAAACAACCGCTCGCCGTTATCTTCGTAATTCCGATTTCTTATATCGGGGTATTCCTTACCTTCTACCTTTTCAAGTTGAATTTCGATCAGGGCGGCTTCGCCTCCTTCGTGTTGCTTTGTGGAATCACGGTGAATGCCAGCATTTATATCCTCAACGAATACAACTTGCTCCGCCAAAGGAACCCCCGCCTTTCCCCTTTGCGCGCCTACCTGAAAGCCTGGAATGCGAAAATCACCCCGATCTTCCTGACAGTGATCTCCACCATCCTCGGTTTCATTCCCTTTATGCTGGGTATCGATAAAGAAGCGTTCTGGTTTCCCCTGGCCGCCGGCACAATCGGCGGCCTGATTATGTCGGTTGCGGGCATTTTCTTCTATTTGCCGCTATTCGCCTTAAAAAAAGAAAAACGCCCCTAGAACTTTTACCTTTTTTCTTCACACCCCGCTAACTCCACCACCGGATCTCTGGCCGAAAGCGACAAGCCCAACTGCTCCGCCGCCACCCGGCAACCGCCCCGGCACGCCGCCAAACGAGGGCACGCGCCACAGGCCGCCAGATCCAGCTCCATCCACCGAGCCGCATACGAAGAACTGAAAATAGCCTCCAACGGCTGGCGGAAGATATTACCCGCCACCACCGGCGAATGGTTGCACAACCTCAGGTTCCCTTTTACATCCACCGTCAACGGCCGCGCATACCAATTGTCGGAACAACTCCCGAATCCGATATGCGGATAATCGGCCGGATCGAGCAAACAATGCGGCGTACAAGCTCCGGAAGAAACCGTAAGCCCCAACGCCACGGCCAACCGGTCGATCTGCCGGAACGCCTGCCGCAACCGGATAGCGGGCACCGTCAACGCGGCAGCTTCCCCCCTCCCCCCGCCGGTCAGGTTGTACCGGTTGACTAAAATTTGCCGGAACCCCTCGGCAGCCAAAAAACGAATCGTCGGCTCCACCTCTTCCACATTCCAAGCCGTCAGCACCACAACGGGCACAACCTCGATGCCGCCCCGGCGGATCACCTCAGCGCATTCCATCAGCCGTATCCACGACCCGGGAACCCCCGTCATCCGGTCGTGAAGCGCAGGGGTAGCCGCATGGAGGGAAAGTTCGACCAACCGAACCGGCAACTGCGCCAGCCGGCGATACACTTCCCCAGGGCCGTTGCCGTTGGAGATAACCGTCACTTGCCGCCCCGTCACCAAAGCATGTACAACCAGTTCGATAAAACGTTCTGCCAATGTGGGTTCGCCCCCTGTAAAAATAACATCCTCCACCGTGGTACGGCGAATCAGAAAATCCAACACCCGGAAAGCTTCGCGGTACGTACCCCTTTCCTGCGAAGCGGGGGTTGTTCGCTGCCAGCCGTTATAACAATGGGCGCAGTGCAGGTTGCAAGCCGGCGTAAGTTCGATCAGCATATGCCGTAAAAAGTCGAGTATCATCTTCCATTTGTTTTTTCCGTCAAGCTGTCTTTCTCCAATCGAAAAGTGATCGGAATCGTATATTTCACCGTTACCTTCCGGCCCCTGGCTTCGCCCGGCGTCCAGCGCGGCATCTGCCGTACAATATCCAGCGCAACCGAATCCAGCAACGGGTGAACGCCGCGAAGCACTTCATAGGGCGGCACAACATATCCCAAGCTATCGATCGTCATCGTAACAATAACGCGTCCCTCCAGCGCCAGTTTGCGGGCTTCTTCGGGATAAACGGTATGGGCATGGATAAACCGGATCAATTCCGCGTCGCCTCCGGGGAAACGAGGCATCACCTCCTTGACGTAACAAAAAATTTGCTTCTCGTCCTGCTCGGTGAACGTATCCCGCTGCTCGTCCGGCGTTCCTTGCCGCCCCTCGGTTTCCCCACCGATGGAGCCTGATTGTTCAGTCGAAGACAAACGGGGAGCTACATTCGGCTGTTGGCGGCAACCTGACGTGCAGGCAAGGAGGCCCGAGGCCGCCAATAGCTTGCAAGATGTCAGGAAGCGATTGTCGAAATACTTCGAAAGGAATAAAAAAACACGGTATAAGCCCCGATACAAAGTAGTTTTCATAGCCGGAATATTTTAAGGTTTATGTACGCAGTTCTCAAAAAAAGAAAATCGCATGGAAACGCTCGTCGTTCTACAAAAATAGTTTTTTTTGCGGAAGAAGCGACAGGAAAGTGATGAAAAATAACGGGAATACAGGAAAATC
>DBFJSK010000333.1:0-7527 GCA_048403675.1 Tannerellaceae bacterium
CCGATCTCCTTCTTTTTGTATGTTTGCTTACTGCCGAATCAGGCCATCCCATGTTGTACTAGCCTGTTTTACCAAACTAGCTGCCTACGTCGGGTTCGTGGATCCCCCCCCTGCGGGCCTTTTACCCTCTCTAAAGGCGGCTACCCGAACAATAATCCCTCTCAAGCTGTTATAGGGCAAGCCATTCATCGACAAATATCCGTCAAGGCCAAGTATTGTTTAACTTTCGTAATAAATAAAATGAGCTATGCCGTCGTTAGCTGCCGTATCCACGATAGACTTTCCTTATAAAACCTCCCAGCAAACTGTAAAAGCGTTTGCAGAGGAAGTATTCGCTTCGTCTTTCCAAGACATACAAAGGCTGCTTCCGGTGTTCGATAACACCGAAATCGAAACCCGCAATCTGTGCGAACCGCTCGATTACTATTTGCAGGTGCATACCTTTGAAGAACAAAACCGGGAATTTATCCGGATTGCCCTCGAATATTCGGTACAGGCTATCGAAATCTGTACGGCGTTAGCCGGTATTTCAGCGGATAAAATCACCGATATGGTGGTTATTTCTACCACCGGACTGGCTACTCCGAGCCTCGACGCCCTGATTATAAACCGGATGAGGCTCAATCCGCACATCAACCGCATACCAGTGTTCGGTCTGGGATGTGGTGGCGGCACGTCGGGGTTTGCCAAAGCATGCACCTTGGCAAAAGCAAACCCGCAGGCCGTGGTATTGCTGGTAACGGTCGAGCTTTGCTCGCTTACCTTCCTGCGCGGCGACTATACGAAAAGCAATTTCATCGGCTCAAGCCTGTTTGCCGACGGAGTAGCGGCCTGCCTGATCGTGGGCGACAAGCGGGAAGATGCGGCAGATAAGAAAATTAAGTTCGTAGCCGCCGAGAGCAAGCTCTATTACGATTCACAGCATATCATGGGGTGGGATTTTACCGACAACGGCTTTAAAGTATTGTTCTCGCCCGGCATCCCGGCTCTCATTGCAGGGAACGTGCGCAATGACGTAGACTCTTTCCTTTCGAAATACGGGCTCGACCTGCCGGCTATCAAAAACTTCATCTTCCATCCGGGCGGTAAAAAGGTGCTCGCAGCTTACCAGGAAGCGCTGCAGGGAAGCGACGATTTTCTGGATACCTCCCACGATGTGATGAAAAAATACGGGAATATGTCGAGTTGCACGGTGCTGTATGTGTTGGAACGGTTTTTGCAAGCGTACGAAAAAGGGTATGGGCTGATGATGGCCATGGGGCCGGGGTTTTCGAGCGAAATGGTTTTATTAAAAATGAATTAAGCAGGCAGCTCATGGTATTTACCGTTTTCCTTATT
Source organism: Tannerellaceae bacterium (assembly GCA_048403675.1). Taxonomy (GTDB): domain Bacteria; phylum Bacteroidota; class Bacteroidia; order Bacteroidales; family Tannerellaceae; genus Parabacteroides. Next base: position 1,339 of record DBFJSK010000333.1, read on the forward strand.
TTTCTACTCCTGCTCCGGCTGGGCGAACTGCTCTTAGCGCGCCGCAACGCACGTTGGCTGTTGGCGCACGGAGCGGTGGAGTACGGCGAAAAGCATTACCCCTATATCGTAGCGCTGCACGTACTCTTTTTCATTTCTCTTATTACGGAGTATATATTTACCTCGAATGGCTCGTACAGTATGCCGCTCTTGGTGCTTTACTTCCTGCTCCTGCTCTTCAAGGCATGGGCTATTTTTTCGCTGGGCAAATGTTGGAATACGAAAATTTTCCGGATTCCGGGCTATCCGCTGGTAAAGAAGGGGCCTTACCGGTTTATAAAACATCCCAACTACGTGGTTGTGATAGCCGAAATCGCTCTGATTCCGCTTATCTTTCATTTGTATATTACGGCTGTGGTATTCAGTATATTGAACGGGCTGATGCTATCCGTCAGGATACGGAAGGAAAACGAGGTGCTGAAACTGTAATCCCAAGGGAGGAAAGTTCAGAAGGTGGAGAGGAAGAGGAACAGGAGATGTCGAGTTCGGATTGAAAGCCATGCTCCTACTCTTATAAAACTGGCGGTTCGCCTACTCCAAGGCTGCTTAGGGGGAGCGTTACTTGCTAAAATCAGCGGCAGTGTATCGAAAAAGGCAAACTTTTAGGATAAATAGACGTAAGGGGCATTATTCCTTCCCCTCCTGATGTTCTCCTCCCTAAAAAAGAAAAAGCGAACAACCCTTCGGTTATTCGCTTTCACAAAAGTGCCCAGAACAGGACTCGAACCTGCATGCCTCTCGACACACGCACCTGAAACGTGCGCGTCTACCAATTCCGCCACCTGGGCATTCACTCTTGTAATCTTGCCATCTCTCTCGATTGCGGTGCAAAGGTATGTTTTTTTCCGAAACTGCCAAACAGAAAAGAAAGAAAAATAAATTATTTTTTATTGCTCATTCAAATCACCTAACGCTTTCACCTTCGAAATCATACTTTACTTAAAGCCCCACCTTCCTAATACAACCCCTTTACGGTTGTTCGCTTATCCGATTTTCTGATTGCAAGTTTTCCTGTCCGGCCCGTTCGAAAATTCCCACCTTCGTAGCTTCAAACGACATCAAAAAAATGGCCGTTCCTTATGCAAGGAACGGCCATTTCCAGGTAGTTAACTTTTCTCGGAAGAGGCTCGATTACATCATGCCGCCCATTCCGCCGCCCATGCCCGGATTCATCGGAGGCATAGCCGGAGTATCTTCTTTCTTATCAGCAATCACACATTCCGTAGTCAGGAACATACCAGCGATAGAAGCGGCATTTTCCAAGGCTACACGCGTCACCTTAGCCGGGTCGATAACTCCCGAAGCGCAAAGGTTTTCGTACGTATCCGTACGGGCATTGTAACCATAATCGCCTTTTCCTTCTTTTACTTTCTGAACGATTACGGCACCTTCCTTACCGGCGTTAGCCACGATCTGGCGAAGCGGTTCTTCGATGGCGCGTTTCACGATTTCAATACCCGTCGTTTCATCTTCGTTTTCGCCTTTGAGGCCTTCCAACGCTTCGATAGCGCGGATATAAGCTACGCCACCGCCCGGCACCGTACCTTCTTCGATAGCAGCCCGTGTAGCGTGCAAAGCATCGTCTACGCGATCCTTCTTTTCTTTCATTTCCACTTCGGAAGGAGCTCCTACGTACAGTACAGCTACCCCGCCGGCCATTTTAGCCAGACGTTCCTGCAATTTTTCTTTATCGTAATCGGAAGTTGTATTTTCAATCTGCGTTTTGATCTGAGCAATCCGAGCCTGGATAGCTGCCTTGTCGCCGGCGCCGTTTACAATCGTCGTCGTATCCTTGTTGACCGTCACTTTTTCGGCCGTACCCAGCATATCCATCGTCGCGCCTTCCAGTTTCAGGCCTTTTTCTTCAGAGATCACCACACCGCCAGTCAGCACGGCAATATCTTCCAGCATAGCCTTGCGGCGATCGCCGAAGCCCGGAGCTTTCACAGCGCAAATCTTCAACGAACCACGCAGACGGTTCACAACCAAGGTAGCCAATGCTTCACTGTCGATATCTTCGGCAATAATCAAAAGCGGACGTCCGCTCTGAACCGTCGGTTCGAGAACGGGCAGCAGGTCTTTCAATACGGAGATCTTTTTGTCGTAGATCAGGATGTAAGGATTTTCCATCTGGCATTCCATCTTTTCCGTATCCGTTACGAAATACGGAGAGATGTAACCGCGGTCGAACTGCATGCCTTCCACTACGTCTACCGTCGTTTCAGTACCTTTGGCTTCTTCTACCGTGATGACGCCTTCTTTCTTCACCCGTTGCATGGCTTCGGCAATCAGCTTACCGATATTTTCGTCGCCATTGGCCGAGATCTTCGCTACATGTTCGATTTTTTCAAACTGGTCGCCTACGGCTTCTGCCTGCGAGGCGATGTTTTCAACCACTTTAGCTACGGCTTTGTCGATACCGCGTTTCAGATCCATCGGGTTGGCACCGGCTGTTACGTTTTTCAATCCTACACCGATAATAGACTGGGCCAATACCGTAGCCGTCGTCGTACCGTCGCCGGCATTGTCGTTGGTTTTCGAAGCCACTTCTTTCACCAATTGCGCACCCATGTTTTCGAACGGGCAGCTCAGTTCTACTTCTTTAGCTACGGTTACACCGTCTTTGGTGATGTGGGGAGCACCGAATTTCTTTTCGATAATTACGTTGCGTCCTTTCGGGCCTAAGGTTACTTTCACTGCATCAGCCAGTTCATCCACGCCTTTTTTCAGCAGGTCGCGGGCATCCATATCGTATTTGATCTCTTTTGCCATAATTGTATGCTTTTTAAATTATATTGATTGGTGAAAATGAATTAGATAATAGCTAAGACGTCGGATTGACGCATAATCAGGTATTTTTCGCCGTCGAGTTCGATTTCGGTTCCGGCGTATTTTCCATACAAGACTTGATCGCCACTCTTTACAACCATTTCTTCGTCCTTCGTACCGTTACCTACGGCAATTACTTCGCCTTTCAAAGGTTTTTCTTTTGCCGAATCAGGAATAATAATTCCGCCCAGTGTTTTTTCTTCTGCTGCAGCCGGCTTAATCAGCACTCTGTCTGCTAATGGTTTAATGTTCATTTCTCAATATTTTAATTGTTAATACTATTATTTTATCCGTGTGAACTTCCGATTCACGCCTAATCCTATGCGAATAGCGTGCCAAAAGCACCGGGACTGCGGCAACTGACATTTTTTCGGTCGAAAGGCGCAAAATCATCCGCTCGGGAGCGACAGGTTGGCAGTTTAATGCAGAAATAGAGTATTCAACGAGTGAGCAGGCAATTGCGGACGATATACGCGGTCGGCGATGCGGATCCGCACTTGTCGGTCGTCGCTGGTTTCGTTGGCTGCGATTACCACCAGGGTTTTATCCGGATTGCGGAAAGCCAGGAGGTTGGTGTAGGCCCCTTCGGTGGAGAGAAGCCGGGCGCCGGGTTGTACATAATGGCTGGCATGTTTCAGGGCATAGTATTCGGGGGTATATCGAAAGGTGCCCGTAGCCGGATCGACCACGATGAGCGAATTCTGCGCCCAGCCCCACCGGCTGATTCCTCCTTCTTCCAAGGCGATATTCCAGTACAGATAGCCGGAAACGCCGTTTTGCAGGTAATGGAGCATCAGGCGCCAGGCATACATCGCCCCCGCCCAGTCGTTATGCCCGTCGCCGCATTCCTGTTCGGTCTGGTAATAGCGCAGGGCCGGATAGCGTCTGCGGATGCCGGGCAACGCGTCTTTGCCGGCCCATTGGAAGCCTACGCCCCGGATATATTCCTGGCAGGCCGGATCGGTAAGGAGGGTATCGACCAGGGCTTCGTTGGGGCGTTCCATCGTGCCGAAAAAGACTTGCACGCCCAGATTTTCCATAGCCGGGCCCAGGTAACGGCCCACAAAGCGGGCCAGTGAAGCGGCTGTCCAGCAACAACTGGGGAAAACCTGAGCGGAGTTGAATTCGTTTTGAGGCATGACGGCGAAGACGGGTATGCCTTGTTCGCGATAGGCTTCGATAAAGCGGGAGAAATAGCGGGCGTAGGCTTGCAGATAGAGGGAGTCTTGGATAAACAGGTCGGCGCCTTCCTGGCCGGCCCAGTCGGGCGGCAGCCCGTTGCGGTATTTTTCTTCGCAAGCCGGGTTGGTGGGCGTCGAGGCGTAATGGCGGTTGTATTTCATCCAGGTCGGCGGACACCAGGGGGAAGCCCACAGGCGAAGCTCGGGTTGGTATTTGCGGGCGCTGCGGATAAAGGGGATAAGGGTTTGCTGATCGTTGGCGATGGTGAAATGTTGCATCGTGAAGTCGCCGTCGGTTTCGTTGTAGGAATACCAATCGCGGGAAAAGTCGTTGGCGCCTATGGGCATGCGGCAGAGGGTGAAATTGGCGCCGAGGCCGGGGAAGAAGAGTTCTTCCATGATTTCTTCGCGAAGATTCGGTTCGAGCTTGCTCAGGGCCAGCCAACCCAGTTCGTTGAAGCAGGCGCCGAAGCCTTCAATCGACTGATGTTCGGCATCAAGCCGGATCTCGACGTCGGTTTCGGGAAAGGTATCGGCCGAGGCTGAAATGAGTTCGGACATGGTTTGCCAGGGAGCGTTTTCGGTGGTGCATACCCATTGGGCGCGGGGGTTGAAAGAACAGGCCGCCATCGAAAGGGCGGTAAGCAGAAACAGAAAAGGGAGTTTCAGGGTCGTATACATGGTCGTATCAGGTATTGAGCAGGGTATCAGGTAGGAAAAAACACCGGCAGGATAACCCCTTTTTTGGTGATGAGCGGATTATCCTGCCGATACAAGGTAGCGGGCAAAACCGTTTTTTCAGCCGGCAGTTTCTTCGGCTTATGCGGCTTTTACCGGAGGCTGTCGATCAGTTCGCCGGTAGTAACCAGGGTTTGTTCGCCGGTAAGCATATTTTTCAGTTTGATTTTACCTTCGGCTTGTTCTGTTTCTCCTACCAATGCTACATAGGGAATCTTTTTGGCATCTGCATAGCTCATTTGCTTTTTCATTTTTGCCGCCTCCGGGTAAAGCTCGGTTCGGATGCCGGCTGCGCGCACTTGGGCTACGATCGGCAGGAGATAAGTGGCTTCCGCTTCTCCGAAATTGACGAATAAGACTTGCGTGGTCTGCAACGAGCCGGCCGGGTAAAGATCGAGTTGGTTTAAAACGTCGAAGATACGATCGGCGCCGAAAGAAACGCCTACGCCGGAGACGCCTTCCATGCCGAATACGCCCGTCAAATTGTCATAACGACCGCCGCCGGTGATGCTGCCGATTTGTACGTCGAGGGCTTTCACTTCGAAGATGGCGCCGGTATAGTAGTTCAACCCGCGGGCAAGCGTCAGATCAAGCTCTACCTGGCAACGCGGGGGGATGTGGGAAAGACGGTCGAAGATAAATTCGAGTTCGGCCACGCCTTTCAGGCCTGTTTCGGAAGCGGAAAGCACTTCTTTCAACCGGGCTATTTTCTCCGGGTTCGAACCTTCCAGCAAGATAATGGGTTGTAAGCGGGCAATCGCCTCTTCGGAAAGGCCTTTGCTGCGAAGCTCTTCATTGACATTTTCCAGGCCGATTTTGTCGAGCTTGTCGATCGCCACGGTAATATCGACGATTTTATCGGCTTCCCCGATGATTTCGGCGATGCCGGAGAGGATTTTCCGGTTGTTTAACTTGATGCATACCCGGATGCCGAAACGATGGAAAACTTCGTCCATAATCTGAACGAGTTCGACTTCGTTCATCAACGAATCGGAACCGACTACGTCGCTGTCGCATTGGTAAAATTCGCGGTAGCGTCCTTTTTGCGGACGGTCGGCGCGCCAGACGGGTTGAATCTGATAGCGTTTGAAGGGGAAGCTGATTTCACCCCGATGTTGAACCACAAAGCGGGCGAAGGGTACGGTCAAATCGTAGCGCAATCCTTTTTCGCAGGCCCTGACGGCGAATTTAACGGGATTTTTCTCTTGCAATTCGGTGTCGGAAATACCGGCAAAACAGTCGCCGGAATTCAGGATTTTGAACAGGAGCTTGTCGCCTTCTTCGCCGTATTTTCCCATCAGCGTGGAGAGGTTTTCCATGGCCGGAGTTTCGATTTGTTGAAAGCCGTACAAGTGGTAAACCTCGCGGATGGTGTTGAATATATAGTTACGTTTCGCCATTT
>DBFJSK010000334.1:0-5962 GCA_048403675.1 Tannerellaceae bacterium
ACGAATCGTATCCTTGAATATCGGAAGTAGAGCGGAAACCCTCTACTTCCGATATTCAAGGATACGATTCGTCGGACGTTTTATACCTTATCATGCCCGATCGTTTTGCCAATGGCGACCCGGCCAACGACCGCCTTCCGCTTACCACCGACTATGTAGTCGATCGTAGCCGGCCCGGCGCCCGGCACGGGGGCGATCTGAAAGGCATCGAACAACACCTCGATTATTTCACCGATTTGGGCGTGACGGCCATCTGGCTCAATCCGGTACTCGAAAACGACGGCAAAGGCGGCTCCTATCACGGGTATTTCTCGACCGACTTGTATCACGTAGACCGGCGTTTGGGAACGAATGAAGATTATCTCCGCCTGATCGATAAAGCCCATCAAAAAGGACTTCGCGTGGTGATGGATATGATTTTTAATCACATCGGGGGCCGTCATCCCTGGGTAATCGATCCGCCTGCGAAAGATTGGTTCAATCACAGTCCGTCGAAACGAGGCAATCATGCCAAATCCATTTATTACGACACCTACGCCTCGGATTACGATTCGAAAGTAATGAAATACGCCGGCTTCGGAATCGACCTGAACCAGGCGAACCCGCATGTGGCGACCTACCTGATCCAGCATTCCATTTGGTGGATCGAGTATGCACGGATCGATGCCATCCGGCAGGATACTTATCCTTATGCCGATTTCGACATGATGCGGCATTGGAATATCCGCGTCAGGCAGGAATACCCGCAATTCAACATCGTGGGGGAGATCTGGACGCAAAATACCATCGGCACCGCTTGGTGGCAGAAAGGCAGCCGGCTGAATTTCGGGAAAGATACCGAGCTTAAATCGGTGATGGATTTCACCCTGATGGGAATTGCCAGTCCTGTTTTCAATAATACGGATCGGCCGGAGGGAGAGTTGCAAAAAATTTACGATCATCTCTGCTATGATTTCGTCTATCCGGAGATTGGGAATGTGCTTCGTTTTTTGGATAATCACGATACCGACCGGTTCCTGCGTACGTATCCTGCCAACCTCGACGGCTATAAACAGGCCACCGCTTTTCTACTAACCATTCCCGGCACGCCGCAATTGTATTATGGCCACGAGATGCTGATGTACGGTACGAAAGACCGGCCGGGAGGCGACGGGAACGTACGGCTCGACGTACCCGGCGGCTGGCCGGGAGATACCGTGAACTGGTTTACGCGCGAAGGCCGTTCTGCGTTGCAAAACGAAGCCTGGGATTTTTTGCAGGCTTTGTTGAAATGGCGGAAAGGGAACCAGGTGATTTCGGAAGGCCGGATGATTCATTTTATGCCCCAAGCGGGCGTTTATGTGTACGAACGCCGGCTGGGCGATCGGAGTGTGATGGTATTTATCAATGGCGCCACCGGGCCGGTGGAGCTTCCGCTGGGCCGATATGCCGAATCGCTAAAGGGAAGGACGACGGGTACGGAGGTGATTACCCGGCGTAGCATTACCTTCGGAGAATATTTGAAGATGGCGCCGAAAGAAGTGTTGGTAGTGGATATGAATTAAAAAAAATAAAAGGTATGAAAGTAAACAGACGACAATTTGTAAAAAATCTGGGATTGGGTACGTTGGGCATAGGTACGGCAACGTTCGGGATGAGCAGCTTGCTCGCAACTCCTTCCTGCACGTCTTCCGGTTCACCTGTCGGCTCAGTTTCCGGCGCGGCTTCGGGTGGTAGCGGCAGCCAGGGCGACGACGAGCAGTTCCTTTTTATAGGCGATGACATAGCCATTGCCCAAACCGCTTACGGCAGGGTGCAAGGCTATATTTTACACGGGATCTATACTTTTCTGGGAGTTCCTTACGGAGCGGATACCTCGGGTAAAAACCGGTTCATGCCGCCCAGAAAACCGGAGCCGTGGACGGATGTACGACCTACGGTATTTTATGGCAATACGGCGCCGCAACGAATGGAGAACCGTTGGCCTAATGGGTACGGCACCTTTGCCGACCATTGGAATTATTGGGATGTAAGCGAAGACTGTTTGTGTTTGAACTTGTGGACGCCCGCCCTGGGCGACGGAGGCAAACGCCCGGTATTGGTGTGGCTGCACGGAGGCGGTTTTACCAACGGCAGCGGTATCGAGCAGGATGGATACCACGGGGAGAATATCAGCCGGAAAGGCGACATCGTGTTTTGTTCGATCAATCACCGGCTAGGCCCGATCGGTTTTTCGGATCTTTCGGCCGTGGGCGGAGAGAAATACCGGGATTCCGGGAATGTGGGTATGTTGGATGTGCTGGCAGCTTTGGAATGGGTACACGAGAATATCGCTTTTTTCGGGGGCGATCCGGATAATGTAACGGTGATGGGGCAGTCGGGGGGCGGCTCGAAAGTTTGTATCGTAGCGGCGATGCCCCAGGCGAAAGGACTGATTCATAAAGCGGTGGCTTTAAGCGGTTCGACTACGGAAGCGATGGACCCGGCCATAAGCCGCGCAGTGGGAACGTATATCCTGCAAGAAGCGGGGCTGAAGGCTTCCGAGGTAGACAAGCTACAGGAAATACCTTGGCGCGCGTATCTGGATTTAGCGGATAAAGCGTGTAAAAAGTATCTTGCCACCCAGAAAAACGGGAGCAGGCGGGGGTTCGGGCCTGTGGCCGACGGGCGGCATATTCCGCACGGAGTATTTTACGGTGAGGATAATCCGGCGGCGTCTCCCCGGGTGCCGATGTTGCTTTGTACGACGTTTCACGAATGGAACCCCAACCGAGCCGATGCTTCGCTGGAAAAGATAACGCTCGACGAAGTAGCCGGGAAATTGAGGGGCGCCTATGGCGAGAAGGCTGAATCGATCGTGCAGGCTTATGCGAAGACTTTCCCGGATAAGGCGCCGGTGGAACTTTGGGCGATGATTTTGTCGTCGCGCAAGCGGGTGGTGGAAACGGCGAATCGGAAGGCGGCGCAGGGTCAGCCGGTGTATATGGCTTGGTTCGGTTGGTGTCCGCCTTTGTTTAACGGGCGGATGCGGGCGTTTCATTGCTCGGATATTTGTTTTTGGTTGCGCAATACCGACCGGATGTTTACGCATACGGGCGGGGGTAAGGCGCCCCGGGTCTTGTCGGACAAGATGTCGAACGCTTTATTGAATTTTATGCGGACGGGCGATCCGAACGGGGGATCGTTGCCGGTGTGGCCGGTCTATACCGAGGCGCAAGGGGAAGTGATGGTTTTGAATACGACGTGTGAAGTGCGGCATGATCCGGATCGGGAAGCACGTAAATCGTTGGATATTAAATAAGGTAAGCGATGGCGGAGAATAAAATTTCGAGGCGTACGATGTTGCGCCGTACCGGATGGGCGGTACTGGGGGGTGCCTGGGCAGGTAGGGTTTCTTGCATGGCTTCTACGGGGAAGGAAGGTGCTGCCGGAGGGGAGGGCTTTTTGAAAAGAGAGGGCAAACAACGGGCTTCGGAGGGCGTTTCCTCCCGGCGCCCGTTTCGCATCAGTCTGAATGTTTCCACGATTCGAGGGTATGAATTGCCTGTGCAACAACAAATTGACGCTTGCGCCGAAGCTGGCTTCGACGGAATCGAATTATGGACGCGGGATGTGGATGCGTTTACGGCCCGCGGAGGTTCGCACGAGGAGCTAAGACGTCAATTGCAGGGTAACGGTCTTTGGCTGGAGAATATGATCGGGTTTTCCGCGTGGGCGGCCGATGATCCGGCCAAACGGGCGGATGGTTTGAAGCAGATGCGACATGATATGGAAATGGCGGCGGGACTGGGAAGCCGGTTTATCGCCGCTCCGGTGCAGGGAATGGCGGCATTCGATGCGGCAGCCCTGACGGAGCGTTACCGCACGATAGTGGAGCTGGGGGATAAACTAGGAGTAACGCCGATGTTGGAGCTTTGGGGGACGGGGATCGTGAACCGGCTGGCTGATGCGCTGGCAATCGCTGTGGCGACCGGACATCCGAAAGCGACGGTTTTATTGGATTTTTATCATTTGTATCGTGGGGGTAATGCGTTGGAGGGCTTGCATCTGGTAAACGGGAAGTCGCTTCCGGTTTTTCATATCAATGATTATCCGGCGCAACCGCCGCGTACGGAGTTGAAGGATTCCGACCGGGTTTTCCCGGGGGATGGCATTTGTCCTTTTCAAAAGTGGCTTCCTTTATTATATGATATGGGATTCCGGGGTGGTTTGTCGGTCGAACTCTTCAATAAAGGGTATTGGGAAACGCTTACGGTGAAGGAAGTGCTGAAGAAGAGCTTGGAGAAAACGCGTGCGGTGATCGATCGGGCAATGGCGCCAACTTAGAGGCCTGCGCATAGCAGTAGTAAGGATGCTATTTTTTGAATGGGAAGGGATGAAGCAGGGTTCGACGGGTGCGCGTTGGGCCTTGCTTCTTGTCGTTTTTTTTATTCTTCAAAAATGAATGCTTATGAAATTTCAAATGGATGCCAGTGTAATCGGAATTGCATAAGCATGGAATTTCAATTGCATAGGCAAGAAATTCGGACTCCTTCGCCAATGGTTCGTAATTGGCTAATTATCAAATAAATACAAGCCGCTGTTTTTCCCATTTTCGGGGTACGACCTTATTGTAATTTTCATCATCAATAGTTATCTTTTTTTACATCCTCAAGAACGGTCTTTCAAAATTGAAATCTAGGCCGGTCGGGGCGGCTTTCCGGTTGCTTTTTTAGCAGGGAATTGGAGATGCCGGAGGATTGGTTTTTGCACAAGCTCTTATTTCTTATAATTACGATTATGTTTAATATAAAAACAGGAAGGATGATTCTATTCTTTTTTGTTTTCGCTCCGTTCCCTCTTTCGCTTCTCTCTTTCTCGCATGTTCTTTCCCCTACATGAACGTTGTCGTCGCTTATCAGTTCCCGGATATAATCCCAATAAGCCTCGGCGCCTTGGGCTTCGAGGGAGAGTAATTTTGTCCGATAATCGTCGGCTACGGTGACGCTTGCGGAAATTTGTTTGCAGGCTTTACTGAGGGTGCTGAGTTGCGGAATGATCTCTTTATATTTGGCACACAAGGTTTCGGAAGTGGTTTTATGGTATTTATGGAAATACTTTATCAGGTTTTGTTGGTTTTTAAGCTTGCCGTAGATAAGGGTAGCGGCTAGCTTGCTTTTTTGTGCAAGCGGTAACATGGCTTGTTTTTCCCACAAGAGGCTTTGCATATAGGAGCCGGATAGGAAGCTTCCGATTATGTTGGAGGTTTTGGGTGGGCGGCATAGGTTGTTGCTTGCCGTATACTTTTACGGTGATGCCTTTGTTGCAGACGCCGATATAGGTGCCGTAGGTGTTAATGATGAGTTCGGTGGCTTCGTTTTCCTTTCCTTCTTTTACTTCTTCCCATTTCATTTTTTTACTGACAACGCCCATTTTTACACATAGTTGGATAAGACGTAGTAATTCCTCATCGGGTACCACCGGTCGTATTCTTCTAAAGAGGATGTCGTGGTCGATGGTATCGAAGAAATTGTCTATATCCAGACGAAGGATAAAGGGATATTTCTTGTTCCGACAACAGGCGTGTGTGAAACGGATAGCTTTGGTATGGCCTTTTTCCGGACGGTAGGCGTAGCTGTTGCTTACAAAGATTTTTTCGAATCGGGGTTCGATGAGTTGTTTAATGGCTTGTTGTACGACTTTGTCTTTGATGCTCAATAGTCCTAGTTTGCGTCGTTCGTTTTCCTTCTTAGGAATGGTGATACGCAAATAGGGTTCGGGATTCCATTGTCCGGCAATAAGATCTTGTTTCAATTGTTTTAAATATTCTCCTACATTTTCATCGAAATGTGTAATCGTGACTCCGTCTACTCCCCCGGCTGCCCCTTTTTGTTTTACAACGGCCCAGGCTTTGAGCAATGTGCTTTCCTGTTCGCATGTCTCTGTACCGCTTCCGCAGTAGACAAGGAAATCAAAATAAAAAAACAAAATGAAAAAGTCAGTT
>DBFJSK010000335.1:0-4068 GCA_048403675.1 Tannerellaceae bacterium
CCCTCCGGGATCTTCCTTTCAACCGGATAAGTATGGGGGTACAAAGCTTCGACGATGCCGATCTTCGTTTTCTGAACCGCCGTCATACCGGCCCTGAGGCCATCCGGGCGATCGAAACGTGCCGAGGAAACGGCTTCGAAAATTTGAGTATCGACTTGATTTACGGATTGCCGGGGCAGACGGAAGAAGGGTGGAAAGCCAACATCGAGCAGGCTCTTGCGTTGGATATTCCGCATTTGTCGGCTTATCACTTGATTTATGAGCAGGGGACGGCGCTGTATAAATTGAAGGAAAGCGGGAAAATCACACCGGTCACGGAAGAAATGAGCCTTCGCTTTTTCACTCTTTTGATCGATTCGCTGGAAAAGGCGGGGTATTTGCATTATGAAATATCGAATTTTGCGCGGCCCGGTTGGTTCTCGAAGCATAATAGCGCCTATTGGACGGGGAAGAAGTATCTGGGTCTGGGGCCTTCGGCTCATTCGTATGACGGACTGGAACGGCAGTGGAATGCGGCCTCGTTGGGCGCTTATATAAAAGGAATAGAAGAAGGGAAACCGGCTCTTGAAAAAGAACCGCTGGACTTACGTACGCGTTATAACGATTATATCATTACCCGGCTTCGCACGATGTGGGGCATCAATCTGCTTGATTTACAAAAGGAATTCGGAGAAGCGCAACGCGAATATTGCGAAAAGCAGGCTGCCCCCTTTATTCGTCAAGGGCTTTTGCGGCGCCAGGAAAATATCCTTACGCTTACCCGGCGCGGGATTTTCATTTCCGATGGCATCATGAGCGACCTCTTGAAGGTCTGATTTTACACCAAACCGGCCCTTTACCCAACGAACAGACGGGTTAAAAGTACATTTTCTGCACATTTTTATTATTTTTGAGAATAAAAACAGCCAACTATTAAAACTATTCTCTATATTTGTGCCATCAAAAACAGCAAATAGTGCCATATCTATATATAATATCGGGTTGCAACGGTGCAGGGAAAACAACAGCCTCTTTTACTATTCTGCCGGAAATGCTGAAGTGTAAAGAGTTTGTGAATTCCGACGAAATAGCCAAGGGGCTTTCCCCTTTTAATGCAGACAGTATCGCCGTAGCCGTGGAAGCCAGCCGTATTATGTATAAACGCATTAAAGAGCTCATCGCAGCCGGTGAGACTTTCGCTATGGAAACTACGCTGGCCACCCGTTCGGTCGCGAACCTGATACGGGAAGCACAAAGGGAAGGATATTATGTAACGCTATTGTATTTCTGGCTCAATACGCCGGATCTGGCAGTGGAACGGGTAAAAATGAGAGTAGCAGCCGGAGGCCACAATATTCCGGAAAGTACGATACGACGTCGGTATGAGGCCGGTATCCATAATTTGTTCGAACTCTACCTTCCTATTAGTGACTATTGGATGATAACAGATAATTCTATGTCTCCGATGGAAGTAATTGCCAAAGGTTTCAAGAATGACAAGAAAGAGATATTTAATCGGATCGTTTACACTAAACTTGAACATCATGAGTGAGCAAGAAGTTAGAGAATTTGAAGAGAATATAATGAAGGGAGCCAATATTGCCTTTCAACGTTTAGTTCATCAAAAGAAGAAAGAAGACGGCGAATTGGTTTTTTCTCGCAATGGTCATATTTTCAGGGTAAAAGCTGCTGATTTGGAAAAATTTATCTGATTCATTATATTTCGAAAACATCATATTTTCAAGAACGGAAAAGGCGGATGAGGCAAACTCACCCGCCCTTTTTGCATTTGATAGAGGGGGTAAGGGAGAAGGAGAAATTATCCCGAATCCCCTTTTTAAGGAGATAATCATTTGTCAAGCAGGAAACAATCAGAAGGGAATACGGCGTAGTCACCTGATTAGCCCACTTTGGCCCGGATGAAAAAGCAACAAGATCACCGCCGGCGAAAGCCTTTTCGCCCGACAATGCAAGGCCACCGCCTATCAGCGAGACTATGAAAAACAGGAAGACTGTGAAGATTATCAACACGAAGAAGACGATAAAGACTATCCGTGAATTTACCCGGTTCTCTTCTTTTCCAGAAACAGATTGATCCGCAAAGAAAACGAGGCGCCACGGCTATAGCCGAAGCGCCTCATTTTCAGAGTGAGGGGAAATAGAGAATTATTCTACCAAATCCATTTCGTTCAATAAATAACCGGCACCCGCGTACTTATCCATAATGAACAGGACGTAGCGGATGTCTACAATGATGCTCCGCTGGTAATCGGGCAGGTATTGAATGTCGCCCCCTACCCCTTCCCAGTTACGGTCGAAGTTGATGCCGATCAGTTCGCCGTTGCCGTTCATCACCGGACTGCCGGAATTACCGCCCGTGGTGTGGGTGGTGGCGCAAAAAGCGACCGGCATGCGGCCGTCGGGCATGCGGTAACGACCGAAGTCCTTCGCCTCGTAGAGGGCTTTGAGGCGGTCGGGCACCACAAATTCCCAGTTGGTGGAATCTTCCTTCTCCATCACGCCGTCGAGAGTGGTCTGGTACCCGTAAAAATCACAATCGCGCGGACTGTATCCTTTTACTTGTCCGTAAGTGAGGCGAAGCGAGAAATTGGCATCCGGGAAATTCGCCTTGTCCTCGTACATAGCCAACAAACCGCGTACATACGCCCGGTGCGCAATAGCATACCCGGCATCAAAATCCTTGAGGGCCGCTTTCAAACTCCTATCTTCCTCGTGCACCGCACGCGCAAACAAAATCATCGGATCCTCTTCGAGCGCCTTGGCTGAAGGATGCGCCTTGAAACGGTTGAAATTCGATTCACTTCCGAAAACAGACTGGGCAAACACATACTCCACAAACGCGTCCACATCGCCTTTGAACTTCCGGTCGATTACGGCAAAATAAGCCGGCTGCGCCTTCGGAGCCACTTCGCGGCGATATTCTTTCAACATTACTTTGGCAATCTTTTTATCCACCTCGGGTGCATAATCCTTATCGGCAAACCGCAAATAAGCCCGCTCCAATTGCACGAGCTGCTTCTGCTGCTCGGCGCGGTCTTTTCCCCGGAGCACATCGATCACCGGCTGCACCTCGGTGGGCACCTTCGAAAACTCGATACCCCGAAGCAAGGCTTCATCCAACATCCAGCTACGCAACCGCAGATCCTTCCGGTCGTGCACGATCTGTTCGATCGTAAGCAAAGCCTCCGGATAAGCCGGTTCGCACATCTTGTTCGACCAGGCCACCAGCCGATCCTGCTCCTGGCGTTTCACCTGCTCGAAATTCCGTTTATTAATGGCCCAATTACTCCCGATCGCATTCTTATACGCATTCGTCGAACCGGCGTATTTGCTGGCATACTGGATACGCACCTCGGGATTCTTCAACATCTCTTCCAACATCGCCTGCTGCCGCAAATCGCGCACCCGGATACGCACTGCATTATCAATATCCCGGCGTTCGGCCACCTCCCACGAGGTATAATACTTATTCGTGCGTCCGGGGAAACCCATAATCATCGCATAATCATTCTCGTTCACCCCTTTCAAGGAAATCTTCAACCAGCGTTTCGGATGCAAAGGCACATTCGTTTCGGCATACTTGGCCGGATTCCCGTTGGCATCGGCATAGATCCGGAACACCGAAAAATCGCCCGTATGCCGCGGCCACATCCAGTTATCGGTATCCGCCCCGAATTTGCCGATCGACGAAGGGGGAGCGCCTACCAAGCGCACATCCGGATAAATCTTTTTGGTGAACATATAATATTTGTTTCCTCCGTAAAAGGCCTTGATTTCGACCTCCGTAAACGGATTATCTTGCAGGAACTTTTCGCCCGCCTTCGCTTTAGCCAGACCGTTCAAATACTTCGGCGAAAGGAAATTCATACTGTTCGGATCGGTATCCTTTTCCAATTCTTTCTTCACATAGGCCGTCACGTCATCGATCCGGTCGATAAACGTCACTTTCAGATCCGGATTCGGCAATTCCTTATCCCGCGAAGCCGCCCAGAAGCCATCGGTCAGGTAGTCATGTTCGAGGGTGCTATGCTGCTGGATAGCGCCATACCCGCAATGATGATTGGTCAG
>DBFJSK010000336.1:0-4604 GCA_048403675.1 Tannerellaceae bacterium
ATGAAAAAATCAATGATTTGCATCAGTCTTTTATGCGGAGCTTTTTGTATGCAAGCCCAGCAAAGTAATCAACCCCAGCGTCCCGCGCAGAAATGGAAACCGGAGAGCACCGAATGGTATCAACCCGTCCCCCCGAAAGTACAACCCGGCACCGGCACCGGTGCCCCTTCCGACGCCCTTATCCTTTTCGACGGCAGCGACCTGTCTGCATGGGAATCGGCAGGAAAGGAGGCAGGCCCTGCGAAATGGACGGTAAAAGACGGAGCACTGATCGTAGCCCCGGGTGCCGGATCGATCCGCACGAAAGCCTACTTCGGCGACTGCCAGTTGCACATCGAGTTCAAAACACCCGTACCCGGGAAAGAAAACACCCTTCAAATGAAAGGCAACAGCGGCATCATGCTGCAAAGCCGGTATGAAGTGCAGGTGCTAGATTGTGAAGACAACCCTACCTATGTAAACGGATGGGTAGGCAGCATTTACAAACAAAGTGCACCGCTGGCGAACGCTTTCACCCACACAGGCGAATGGCAGGTATACGACATTTACTGGAAAGCCCCCCGATTCGGCACAAATGATGCACTGGAATCGCCGGCCATGATTACGGTGGTTTTAAACGGCATCGTCGTTCAAAACAACTACATTCTGAAAGGAAACACCCCTTATACCGGCTTACCTAAATACGTAGCCCACGGCCGGATGCCCCTCAGTTTGCAAGACCACGGCGTAGAAGTAGCCTTCCGCAACATCTGGATCCGGAATTTATAACCCTGGTATGTTCAACCTTAAATAGAGTACGTATATGACAACACGCAGAAATTTCTTAAAAAACTCCACCCTCCTGGCCGCCGGCTTAGGCATTTCGCCCCTCTTCACGCCGGCTCGCGGAGCCACCCTGGCTGAGGAGAGCCAAAAAACGACGGCCGGCCAAGTCAACCTGGCCGTAATCGGCGTGGGCATGGGTTGCCGCGATTTGCAAGGCGCCCTCACGAACAACCCCTGGGTGCATTGCATCGGCATGTGCGACGTAAACAAGACCCGGCTCGACGAACAAATCGCCCGCTTTAAAAAAGACTTTCCCCAGCAAACCGCTTCGATAAAAGCCTATGCCGATTTCCGCGACGTATTGGCCAACCCGGCGGTAGACGGCGTGATTATCGCCACCCCCGACCACTGGCACCCTTACATTTTCGGCGAAGCCTTAAAAGCCGGTAAAGCCGTCTACGTAGAGAAACCGGTAGCCAATTCCATTGCGGAATGCAACGCCATGATGGACGCCCAGAAAAAATACAAGGGCATCGTCACCACTGGCCTGTGGCAGACAAGCCAGCGCTATTTCCGGGCGGCCAACGAAATGCTGGCCTCCGGCGTATTGGGCGACGTATATAAAGTGCAGATCTGGCTTTGCCAGTCCACCAACCCGCGCCCGGGGGTAGCCGATTCGCCAGCCCCCGATACGGTGGATTACAATATGTGGCTAGGCCCGGCCCCCGAACGCCCCTTCAACATCTCCCGCTTCCGCGGCTGGCGCGGCTTCTGGGATTACGGCGGCGGCCAGCAAACCGACTGGGGCGTACACTGGCTGGACTCGGCTTTCGACGGACTAAAGATACTCGGACTTTGCAACCGCGAATACCCCGAAGCGGTATTTTCCACCGCCTATAAAGATCCCGCCTCCTTCAACGAAACCCCAAGTTGCCAAACCAGCATCTTCCAATACAAACACTTCCACATCGAATGGGCCCAACAAGTAGCCCACCTGTACAACCGCAACCAAGGCGTAGCCTGGATCGGGAATAAAGCCACCCTGGTATGCAACCGGGAAGGCTACGAACTGATTCCGGAGAAAACTCGGGAAGGCGAACTGCTCACCGACCGTGCCCAACTGGTCGGCAAATTCGAAGACGGCGGCATCGAAGCGCATGCCACCGACTGGTGCCAATGTATTTTAAACAAATCGTCGGCCACGCGCAGCCCGATCGAGAAAGGCGCCTTCGCCACCATCCTGGCCCATATGGCCAACATCTCGTTCCGGACAGGCACACGCGTGGTGTACGACCCCGCGACGCGCCGGTTTGTGGACAATCCGAAAGCGGACGCATACTTAAAGAAGAGCTACAGAAGCCCGTGGCAATTTCCAACCTACTAAATACTTACTGTTATGAAGAAACTATTTTTACTGGTCGTTTTTCTTTGGAGCGCCTGCCTTGCGGAAGCCATCGACATCCACCGGCTCGAACCGGCCTCGTGGTGGGTAGGGATGAAAAACCCGGAATTGCAACTGATGGTATACGGCCCCGACATCGCCCGATCGACGGTACAGATTGACTATCCCGGCGTACGGATCAAAGAAGTGGTCGGCGTAGAAAACCCCAACTATCTGTTTATCTATTTGGAGATAGCCCCCGACGCGCTGCCCGGTACGATGGCCATCCGATTCCAGCAAGGAAAGGAAAAAACCATCCGCCACTTCGAACTGAAAGAAAGAAGCCGCCAACCCGGCGCCGCCGGGTTCTCGTCGGAAGACGTGATGTACCTGATTACCCCCGACCGGTTTGCGAACGCCGACCCGTCGAACGATAACCTCGACGAGGTAAAGGCAGATCGCAGCAAAGGAGGCGCCCGCCACGGAGGCGACCTGAAAGGGATCATTCAGAAATTAGACTACATCCGGGAGCTCGGTTTTACCACCATCTGGCTGAACCCCGTCTTGGAAAACCGGATGCCGGGCGGTTCCTACCACGGGTACGCCATCACGGACTTTTACCAGGTCGATCCGCGCTTTGGCACGAACGAAGAATACTGCGAACTGATCGAAAAAGCCCATGCCAAAGGCATGAAAGTGGTAATGGACATGATCTTCAACCACGCCGGCAGCGCCCATTGGTGGCTGAAAGACTTCCCTTGTTCCGATTGGCTGAATAATCAGGACCATTTCGTGCAGACCACCCATTTCAAATGGACGTTGATGGACATCCACGCCCCCCAATCCGAAAAAGACATTTTGGTAAACGGATGGTTCGGCCGCGGCATGCCCGATTTAAACCAGCGCAACCGCCACCTGGCCCGCTACCTGATTCAGAACAGCATCTGGTGGATCGAATACGCCCGCATCGACGGTATCCGGCAAGACACCCACCCCTATGCAGACTACGACTTCATGGCCCGGTGGTGTAAAGAAATCGAAGCCGAATACCCCCGGTTCAATATCGTAGGCGAAGCCTGGTATCCCCGCGGCACCGCCTCGGCCTGGTGGCAACGGGGTTCGAAAAACAACACGTCGGACAGCCACCTGAAAACCGTGATGGACTTCGACCTGACGTTTACCTGCCAGAAAGCCTTCTCGGAGGTATCCTCCAGCCGCGAAGGTTCGGAAGCGGGCCTGTTCAAAATATACGAAGTCATCGCCCAGGACTTTCTGTTTCCCGATCCCGACAACGTATTGATCTTCCTCGATAACCACGATCTGGGACGATTTATGCAAAAAGGCGAAACCGACCTCCGGCGCTACAAGCAAGCCCTCGCCTTCTTACTGACCACCCGCGGCATCCCGCAGATTTACTACGGCACGGAAATCCTGATGTCGGGCACCAAAGCGGAAGGCGACGGAAAAATCCGGACGGATTTCCCCGGAGGCTGGGCCGGCGACACCCGCAACGCCTTCACGCCGGAAGGCCGCACCCCCCTCGAAAACGAAGCCTGGAACTATATGCAGAAACTCCTTCGCTGGCGCCAAAGCTCGGAAGCAGTAAAACACGGCAAACTGGTGCATTATACCCCCGACAAATCCGGCTGCTATGTCTACGCCCGCATCGGAGAAGACAAAACCGTGCTCGTGCTGTTGAACGGCACCGACCAGGAACAAACGTTAGAGATGGATCGTTTTCACGAAATTACGAAAGGACACGCCTCAGGCAAAGATGTAGCGACGGGAACCACCCTCGGGGTCACCACCACACTGACCCTTCCGGTGCGGGGCGTTTATATTTTGGAACTTGTTTAACTTTAAATTTAATCGGTTATGAGAAGTAGTAGTATGTGTAAATTTCTCCTCTGCTTTGCGCTCTCCCTCGTGTCGCTTATGACATTCGCGCAAATCAAAGTAACGGGCACCGCCTCGGACGCCCTCACCGGAGAGCCGCTATCCTTTATCACCATTCAGGTGAAAGGAACCACCACCGGAACCACCTCGGATATGGATGGAAAGTATGCCATCGAGGTACCCGGCCGCGAATCCGTACTGGTCTATTCCTATATAGGCTACCAAACGCAGGAAATCAAAGTCGGCGCCCAAACGCGCATCAACGTCCGCCTGGCCGAAGACGTGGAAAAACTGGATGAAGTAGTCGTCGTAGGCTACGGCGTACAGAACAAGCGAGACGTCACCGGATCGATCGCCAAGGTAGGCAGCGAAGAACTGATGGCCGTGCCGACCAGCTCGTTCGACGCCGCCTTGCAAGGACGCGCCGCCGGCGTACAAGTTACCCAAACCTCCGGCCTGGCCGGCTCGGGAGCTGCCATCCGCGTTCGGGGTATCGCCTCGATCACGGCCGGGGGCGACCCGCTGATCGTGGTTGACGGGATTCCTATCATGCAGAATGCCG
>DBFJSK010000337.1:0-4638 GCA_048403675.1 Tannerellaceae bacterium
GGTCCGCGCGGAAGGGTATAATCAGCATACGTATAAAAGGTAGTACGCGGCACGCCGGTAGCCCGGAGATTGACCGTTTCCGAGAAATTGAACCATTCCTCATTCGTAGCTATATGATCCAGATTACTGTCGATCAACCGGTAATCCGACCATCCCCAACCGCCGACAATTTGCAGGTTCGTCAGCGGACGCAGGGTAAGCTCCATATCGAATCCCTTCGAAATGGCCCGGCCGATCTGTGCCTGTACGCTCTTGTTCACCGTACTGCCGCCCTCTTCCACCGGAATTTCACCAATTGTTTTCACCACATTATGCTTGCGGATATAAAAACCGCTGGCACTGACTTCCAACCAACGATTCAGCTCATAACGCACACCTGCTTCAAACTGGTTGCCGCGTTCCGGCCGGAAGACTTCGCCCCCCTTTTCATCCGGATTGAAGAACTTGCCGTCTGCTCCCATATACAATACATTTTCCTTATAAAAGGTCGTATTCGGTTTAAAATAAGAAGCCGCCGACGCATAAATGGATACTTCCGGAATAGGCAGATACACCAACCCGGCCCGATAAGTAAAGGCCGTTGTACTGACCTTCGACCAATCCGCCCGGTTTTCTTTTTCATAATGCTGTCGTCCGTCGTCGATAGTTGCCTTCGCATTTTTGTAGTTATAAAAGTCGAGACGTCCGCCCAACATACCTTTCCAGTGATCGTTAATCTCGAATACATCATGCAAATAAACTCCGTTCGTAATATACCGGCTAATGTTCGCCGCCGACACTTTACTATCCCACCAATTGCGAACCGTATGCGGATTCACGACGGGAAGCATCTGATTCACACCGGGTCCCCATACATCACCATCTCCATATCCGTTATACTGTGTATAATCGAAGAAAGTATAACTCCATCCCAGTGTATAATTATGAGTCAGGAAACCGGTCATGATTTTACCCGTCAATTCCGTCGTATTGACAATCGAATAATTATCGGGATTAAAACACAAGGGATCGGCAGACCGGAGCGAATCCAGTTCCACATAGGTTTTTTTCCCATTCTTGCCCACATAATACCAATCATAAATAGGATCGGCACTTGTACGGTATGCCATTCTTTCCACACTACTATAATCCAGGTTACTATGCCCGTACGCGAAAGTTTCCCGCAACTTCATCCAATCGGTTAAAGGCTGCGTATATTGCAGACGTACATCCATATTGCGCCGGTGCATCTTATTATTGGCAAAGTCGCCATATACCGCCGTATAATCCGACAGCGGATTCCGCTCCCCGTACGTTGCAAAAGGCTGATCGGTAGCCGTTGTGTACATATCGCCCGGCATCGTGGGCGCCCCTCCGATCTCCGTCGTATAATGGTCGTCGTTGAAACTGATATTTCCTTCAAAATACCCCTTTCCGATGGCGGCTCCCAAAGCAAATAAACCGGAAAAACGATCGGCATTCACCCCGCGGAAACCGTCGCCCGTACCGTAATGCACGTTGGCCCGGTAATTGACCGGCCCGATCAACTTGCCCCCGAAACCGACGGTAGCTTCTTTCTGATCCCAACTTCCATAACTGACGCTGGCATTGGCCGTAAACTGGTCGGTCGCCTTTTTCTGGATAATATTGATTACGCCGCCCATCACCGAATGACCGCTCAGAATAGAAGCCGGGCCTTTGATTACCTCGATCGCTTCTACCGAAGACAGATCGCCGAACGGCATCGTATTAAGTAAGGTACGCTCATCCCGTATCCCGTTGATGGCCACCACCGCATCGCTCGTTCCCCGAATGCTATACCGCTGAAAAGCCCCTAATTGGTTGCTACTCATCACTACGCCGGGAAGAAAACGTACGGCATCCTCCATGTTTAAGATATGCTTCCTTTCCAGTGTCTTGCTATCCAAACGCGATACCGTAACCGGAAGATACTTCAAAGGCACGTCCATATTCAGCAATTGAACAGGCTGTTCCCTGAGTGACTCCGCCTGTTTTTTCTTGGCCGTGATCTCTACATTACTTACCGTGAAGGTAGAATCGGTAATGCTTTTTTGCGCCAGCATGCCCAGAGGACTAGCCAGACACATCGATAATACTAAAATTTGCTTTTTCATATTTGTTATTTAAAAAATCTTTTCATTTTTCTAATTGCCCATTTGACTGATATGACTACCCCCGTAAGCGAGAGAAACGAGCCGCCGATCAATAGCGTATACATCACAATATTCCAAAGTACCGGCCGATCGGTAAGGTATTTAAAATTCAACGAATGCAATCCGCTATAAAGCAAGCGTCGAACCCGTCCGTCGTCATCGACACGCCGTTGCATCAACGTAGTCGGCTGATAATAATGACACGTATGCATCGCATCCTCCACCTGCACCCTGTACACCGGCAACGGAACCCGTTCTTTTTTTCGTCCGAAATAATCCTCGTCATATTCCGTAAGCAATTCCACCCGGTACGGAATACTGTCGGCATATAAGCTGTGTGCCTCCTGGCGAACCATCTCCTGCGTCAGACAAAAAGGGCGCACAGCCACCGTGTCGGAAGCATCGACATAGATTGTACACGAATCGGTGGTCAGCCGGTAATAAGGGTGATTCCGCCAGCTCGACCATTCCACTCGCTTCACGCCCTCGTACGCCAATACGGCTTCCCGATAATCCAGCCGATACGCCGACGCCACAAACCGGCTCCGCTCGTCGCCCGGCCTTCCGGGTCGAAACATTTGTCGTTTTTCCTTCGGAGCTTTTTTCATCCAATCAGGAATATCCATCAGCGACATCATCCCACTGAAAGCAAAAGTGATGGCAAAAATTCCGAATACCAACCCGCTCGCATAATGCCACTTAAACCATCTTTTCCGATAGGGAGAAAACAGTTTCTTATGCCGATTGCGCCAGGCCAGTTGTAAAGACAAAATCAATCCCGCCAGGCACATGATACAGCCAATACCCGACGACCATTTCACAAAATTGATCCACACCACCTGATTTTGCCTGAGCGACGTAAAATACACCCAATGCGGAATAGCTCCCAACCAGGCCCAAAAGCGTTGCTCTTTATCGGTAAATTGAAGTACGCGACCTGTTTTGGAAGAAAGATAAAGTTGATGGCGCTCTTCATCCTGAAACGTATACTTATAAATGGGAAACTCCTCGCGCAACCGTCCGAACGGGATCCACTGATCCAACGTACGCATCGTATCGATCCGCAACACAGGCGCTTCGCACCACTGCGCAGCCGTACGCCGGATGGTTTCTCCATCCACTTCGGCAATCGGTTCCAACCCGTCGGCATAGAGTTTTTCGGGCGTATGCTGCCCCTGGAAATGCACGACAGGACGGTCGAAATACATATCTATCGACAACGACCGAACCTGGGAGGAATCGGGAAGAACGGAAAGAATAGTTTTCATATTAGGCAAATTACCTGCGATAATTCGTTGTTTTTCCAATCTATCTTTCTGGGAAACACCTGGGAAGGAATGATAAATCATCACAATACCCGAAAGAAACCACATCAGGAAAAGGAGGCTCAAAAGCAATCCGAATACTTTATGTATCCATTTCAATAACTTTCTAAACATAGTGTAGTGTATTTGTTGTCATTCATAGCATGGCGAGAGTCCCTGCCGAGGAAAGAAAAAGAAAAGACCGCCCCCCTGCCGGCCGCGGAAAAAGCAAGCGGCCACCCAAACCGGTTTTCCGGCCTGCGTCAGCATGCACACATACCGGGCTGAAAAAAAACCAGCCACCGCCTGCCCGTATCCGAAAGAGGACCGGGAAGGAAAAATAAATCCTAACTTTTTCATATAATGTAGCGTAAAGAATAACAGACAAATAGAACCGACCGCGAAAAGCGACTGCCGGCAACCATTTTTTCTTTCTTAAAAAAATGTCTGTAGATCCATCTTATTCGATTATCCTCCATTTCCCGGAAGAATAATCATGCTAAATTTTGCTGGCAGGTTTCCTGACTTACCCGAAAAGCGACCTTCCCATCCTTCCTTTGGACAGTGGTGTGAGTAGGCTTTTCTTTAAAACGGGCATTACAGTAGCGGGTACTGTTTCGGAATCTCACCGAATTCCCTTTTATACAGCAGCCGAAAGCTGCCATATCACCAAAGCGGGTGTAAAATTAGAAATTATTCCTAATTTAAACGGACGATTTTACTATTTTACAAAAAATTCACATCCGGCAAATGCATTTCTGCTTCAAAAACTCCCCGTAACGAAAGAGAGAAAAGACATCCCCACGCTCGGCTGCGCAAAAAAGCCCTTTTTTGACTAATAATCCCGAAATAATATTACTTTTGCTTCTACAATCGTATTTTAAATTTTTTGAAGTGTGGATACAAAAGTAAAATTACGCGTACAAGGACTAACGAACAGCCAGATTCAATCCGGAGCCTATGCACTGATATTAGCCGAAGAAAACGGCATGCGGCGAATCCCCATTATCGTAGGGACGTCGGAAGCCCAATCGATCGCCATCGCTTTGGAAAAAATCACTCCCCCCCGGCCGCTTACCCACGACTTGTTCGCCACCTTTAGCCAGGCGTTCGGCATTTTCCTGCGCGAAGTATTCATCTACAAATTCGAAGACGGCGTATTTTATTCCGAGCTTCTGTTC
>DBFJSK010000338.1:0-4448 GCA_048403675.1 Tannerellaceae bacterium
TTCTTCATATAAAATATCCAGCCGATCCCAGGCGCGTTTCAAACGCAAATCCGACCGCACGATGCCCACATACGTACTCATGATCTGTCCCACCTCTTTGGCACTTTGCGTAATCAGCACCATTTCTTCCGGCGATCGGGTGCCTTCATCGTTCCACTGCGGAATATTCTCCTGAAAACACAGCGAATCGATGATACCCAAACTATGCTTGGCCGCCGCATCTGCATAGACTACCGCTTCAATCAGTGAGTTGGAAGCCAGCCGGTTGCCGCCGTGCAATCCGGTACACGAACATTCGCCTACCGCGTACAGCCGCCTGATCGACGAACGGGCGTCGAGATCCACCTGAATGCCGCCGCAAAGGTAATGAGCCGCCGGCGCCACCGGAATATATTCCTTGGTAATATCGATACCCAAACTCAGGCATTTCTCGTAAATATTGGGAAAATGTTTTTTCGTTTCTTCCGGGTCTTTATGCGTGACGTCGAGGTATACATGATCCTCTCCCCGGTTTTTCATTTCGTTGTCGATGGCCCGGGCTACAATATCCCGCGGAGCGAGCGAAAGGCGCGTATCATACTTGTGCATGAATTCTTTCCCGTCTAGAGTACGCAATACGCCTCCGTAGCCCCGCATCGCTTCCGTAATCAGAAAAGAAGGACGGTCGCCCGGATGATAAAGCGCCGTAGGGTGGAACTGCACGAACTCCATGTCCTTCACGGTTCCTTTAGCCCGGTATACCATCGCGATGCCGTCGCCGGTTGCTACCATCGGGTTGGTGGTCGTTTGGTATACCGCCCCCACGCCGCCGGTAGCCATCAGGGTGACTTTCGATAGGAAAGTATCGATCTGGCCTGTTTTCATATCCATAATATAGGCGCCGTAACATTGAATATCCGGCGTCTGACGGGTTACATTTTCACCCAAATGGTGTTGGGTAAGGATCTCGATGGCGAAATGGTTTTCGAAAACCGTAATGTTAGGATGGGACTGGATAGCTTGAATCAAACTGTCCTGTATTTCGGCCCCCGTATTATCTTTATGGTGCAGGATGCGGAATTCCGAGTGTCCTCCTTCGCGGTGCAGATCGAAATTGCCTTTTTCATCTTTGTCGAAATCCACACCCCAGCTTATCAGTTCCTTAATCTGGCAGGGCGCGTTGCGCACTACTTTTTCAACGGCCGCGCGGTTGCTCAGCCAGTCGCCGGCAATCATCGTATCTTCAATATGTTTGTCGAAATTATCTACGATCAGGTTGGTTACCGACGCCACCCCGCCCTGTGCAAAATAAGTATTCGCCTCTTCGAGGCCGGATTTGCAGACCAACGCCACACTTCCTTTGCCAGCTACTTTCAGTGCAAAGCTCATCCCGGCGATACCGGAGCCTATGACTAAGAAATCGAATCTCTTCACCATTTTTTATACTGTTTAGAATCACAAAAATAGAAATTAAGTTAGTTGGTTGTGCTATTCCGGGCGGGATTCTTTTATCCGGGGTTTATTTTCAACCCTGAGGCAATTCCGCTTTCAAATAAGGCGCCGTTACGGAAACTTCTGCTTCCAGCATTTCGGCCGGCGTACCGGCGAAAAGCACCTGACCTCCGGTTTCACCCCCGCCCGGCCCCAGTTCGATCACATAATCCGCCTTTTTCAACACATCCAAATTATGCTCCACCAGAAAAAGCGTATTTCCCTGGTCTACCAACCGATCGAATAAATCGGTAAGCCGGCTGATGTCTTTTACATGCAACCCGTCGGTAGGCTCGTCGAGCACGAATACCTGGCCTTTGCGATCCAGATACGAAGCCAATTTGATCCGTTGAAGTTCGCCTCCCGACAAGGTGGAAAGCGATTGATTCAAATGCAGATATCCCAAACCTACGGCCATGAGCGGTTTTAGTTTCTCTTCGATCGAAGTGCCGGCGTACCGCAGGGAAGCTTTACGTACCGTCAGATCCATCGCCTGGGCTATCGTAAGCCCGTCTACCCGGTATTGCAAGGCTTCGTCCGAATAGCGCAGCCCGCCACAAGCTTCGCACACCGTCTCGATGGCATCCATGAAAGCCATATCCGACACGATCACGCCTTTGCCGCCGCACACCGGGCAGCCCCCTTTGCCGTTGAAGGTAAACATGCTCAATCCCGCGCCGCTCTTGCGTGCATACAATTTCCGAATATCGTCGGCTACCCCCAGGTAGGTGCCCGGCGTGGAACGCAGGCTGATCCCGATGCTTTTCTGGCTGATATAAATCACCTCTTCCGGATACTTTTCCGAGAAAACCTGCATCAACGAGCTTTTTCCCGATCCGGCCACACCGGCTACTACCGTCAGCACTCCTAACGGCAACCGCACCGTCAGGTTTTTCAAATTATGCGTCCGGGCGTGTTCAAGGGTAAACCAGTCCGTGGGGCGGCGCACCTTTTCTTTCAACGGCAATTTCTCCTTCAACATCCGTCCCGTCAAGGTACCGCTCTCCAACAAGCCTTTATAATCGCCCTGATACAAAATCTCGCCCCCTTCCATGCCCGATCCGGGGCCCATATCGACCACTTCGTCGGCCATGCGGATCATCTCTTTATGATGCTCCACCAACAATACCGTATTGCCGTGGTCGCGCAGTTTGCGTACCGATTTTTTCAGCAAATGGATATCATGGCTATGTAACCCCACGCTCGGTTCATCCAAAATATAGAGCATATCCGATAAGGCCGAGTTGATGTATTTCGCTATTTTGCAACGTTGCGCTTCTCCGCCCGACAGCGTACCCATGCCTCTGTCGAGGGTAAGATACCCCAATCCGATTTCGATCAACGCCGTAAGCCGCTGGCGGATGATCTCTTTCAGATCGGCCGCCAGCGGGTCGTCGATCGCGTCGAGCCAGCGTATAATTTCCGCCAGCGGGCTGCCGGTAACCTCAGCAATATTCAGGCCGCCGATCCGGCACGAAAGTACCGTCGGGTTCAACCGCGTTCCGCCGCAATCGGGACAGCAGCCGGTCGTCAACATCGGATCGAGCAGCTTGGTATGCAATTTACCTTCTTCCGAATGAATAATGCTGCGATACATCCGGTGCACTAATCCTTCGTATTTGGCCGATTTCGGCCAGCCGGCCGGCGGATTCTTGAGCCGGATTTGCGGGGAATAAAGAAAAAGTTCCAGTTCCTGGGGCGAATAATCCTTTATTTTTTTATCCAGGTCGAACAACCCGCTGCGGGCATACCGTATCCACCGCCATTCCCCGGGTTTGAACGCCACGTAATGAATCACCCCCTCATCGTTGAGCGATTTATTGAAGTCAACCAGGCGATGCACATCCAGTTCGCGCACTTCGCCCAATCCGTCGCAACGCGGGCACCGCCCCTGGGGATGATTGAACGAAAATGTATCCGAATAGCCCACAAAAGGTTTGCCCACCCGCGAAAACAACAGGCGCAGCAAGGCATAAATATCCGTATACGTGCCGACGGTGGAACGCGCATTCGGCGCCGGTTTTTTCTGGTCGATCACGATGGCGACCGGCAGGTTTTCGATGCGCTCCACATGCGGGCGCCCGTACTTGGGCAAATACTGCTGGGTAAAACTGGGAAACGTTTCATTCAATTCGCGCCGCGATTTAGCCGCAATCGTGTCGAGTACGAGGGAAGATTTGCCGGAACCCGAAACCCCGGTGAAAATCGTAATTTTCTTTTTGGGGATATTCAGCGACACTTCTTTCAGGTTGTTTTCGGTAGCCCCGACGATATAAATATAGTTTTGATCGTTCATAGCGGATAAATGTACCGGGTAAAGATACGATATATTTCGATGGGTAAGCCGGCGGAAGCGAAAAAATCCGGCCACCCCTTTCCGCCGGGTAAAGGAGCGCTTTCGGGGGGCGCCTTCTGTTTTCGCTTTTTGGATAAATTAAAAGTAAATGGCTGAACAAATCGGGGGTGAGGCTGTTTTAACAAAGCATCGAACATTTCGATAGATAATTAATAATGAACTAATTAATATTAAAAAGATGAAGATGAAAGTAGTTTACGCCGCTTTGGTTTCCTTGTTTGCAGCCGGCGCGATGGCCCAGGATTGCACCTTCTTTTTTCCGCAGCAGGAAGGTACCCAGTTGGTCCGGAAAGGATACGATGCCACGGGGCATTTGAAAAATGTCATGACCTATAAAGTCGATAAAGTAGAAACGATGCCTTCGGGTACGGAAGTGGAAGCCGCCTATGTGTATGCTGACGCCAACGGCAATCCCATCGTACAAGGCGAACTGGAATGCAGTTGCCAGAACGGAGAGTTTTTCATGGATATGGGCGACTTGGTATCCTATCCCGCCGCCATTTCGATGATCGATACCGACGTGGCCGTCACCGGTGATTTCATGAATTACCCCAACGCCTTTACCAGCGATATGGCAGGCGACAACGATTATTATTTCGACGATGCGAACATCAAGATATAC
>DBFJSK010000339.1:0-3275 GCA_048403675.1 Tannerellaceae bacterium
GGCGCACATCGATGCAGGAAGACGACGACTTCCGAGCGTATTCTTTTCTACACCGGTCTGACTCACAAAATCGGTGAGGTGCACGACGGTGCTGCAACCATGGACTGGATGGAGCAGGAACAAGAACGCGGTATCACTATTACCTCCGCTGCAACGACCACTTTCTGGAATTACGCAAACGACAAATATAAAATTAACTTGATTGACACCCCGGGGCACGTCGACTTCACGGTTGAAGTAGAACGTTCGCTGCGTATCCTGGACGGTGCCGTTGCCGCTTTCTGTGCTGTAGGTGGTGTAGAACCCCAGTCGGAAACCGTATGGCGTCAAGCTGATAAATATAATGTACCCAGAATCGGTTACGTCAATAAGATGGACCGTTCCGGCGCAAACTTCTTTGAAGTTGTTCGTCAGGTGAAAGATGTATTGGGTGCTACTCCTTGTCCGATCCAGATTCCTATCGGCGCTGAAGAAAAATTCAAAGGCGTTGTGGACCTGGTGAAGATGAAAGCCATTTTCTGGCACGACGAAACGATGGGCGCCGAATATACGGTAGACGAAATTCCCGCCGATCTGTTGGACGAAGCCGAAGAATGGAGAGACAAAATGCTCGAAACGCTGGCTGAGTGCGACGATGCTTTGATGGAAAAATACTTTGACGATCCTTCTACCATCACGGAAGATGAAATCAGAGCCGCTATCCGCAAAGGTACGTTGGCTATGCAGATCAACCCGATGATTTGTGGTTCTTCTTTCAAGAACAAAGGTGTACAAACGCTGTTGGATGCTGTTTGTGCTTACCTGCCGAGTCCGAAAGATACACCCGCTATCGAAGGAACCGATCCGAGTGATCCCGATAAAGTAATCGTTCGTAAGCCGCTGTACGAAGAACCGCTCACCGCCCTTGCATTCAAGATTGCCACCGACCCCTATGTAGGCCGTCTGTGCT
This sequence comes from Tannerellaceae bacterium, assembly GCA_048403675.1. Classification (GTDB taxonomy): domain Bacteria; phylum Bacteroidota; class Bacteroidia; order Bacteroidales; family Tannerellaceae; genus Parabacteroides. Next base: position 950 of record DBFJSK010000339.1, read on the forward strand.
TCTTCCGGGTGTATGCCGGTTCGCTGCCTGCCGGATCGTATGTATTGAACACGCGTTCGGGTAAGAAAGAACGTATTTCCCGTCTGTTCCAGATGCACTCCAACAAGCAAAACCCGATGGAAGCTATCGGTTGCGGCGATATAGGCGCCGGTGTTGGTTTCAAGGACATCCGTACAGGCGATACGCTGTGCGACGAAGCGCATCCGATCACCCTCGAATCGATGGAATTCCCCGATCCTGTAATCGGAATCGCTGTTGAACCGAAGACGCAGAAAGACCTCGATAAACTCGGTATCGGTCTGGCTAAGTTGGCCGAAGAAGACCCGACGTTCCGTGTTCAGACTAACGAAGACACGAACCAGACCGTCATCAGCGGAATGGGTGAACTTCACCTCGACATCATCGTCGACCGTCTGCGTCGCGAATTTAAAGTGGAATGTAACCAAGGTAAACCCCAAGTTACTTACAAGGAAGCCATTACGAAACCTGTCGAACTGCGTGAAGTATACAAAAAGCAGTCGGGTGGACGTGGTAAGTTTGCCGACATCATCGTACGCGTAGAACCGGGGAATCCCGAATTCGAAGGTTCGCTGGAATTCGTAGACGAAGTAAAAGGCGGTAATATTCCGAAGGAATTCATCCCCTCTGTGCAGAAGGGCTTCGAAAAGGCTATGAAGAACGGTATCCTGGCCGGTTATGCGCTCGACAAACTGAAAGTAACGTTGATCGACGGATCTTTCCATCCGGTTGACTCCGACCAGTTGTCGTTTGAAATCTGCGCCATCCAGGCATTCAAGAGCGCATCTGAAAAGGCCGCTCCTGCGCTGATGGAACCGATCATGAAGATTGAAGTCGTTACGCCGGAAGAAAACATGGGTGACGTGATCGGCGATTTAAACAAACGCCGCGGACAAGTAGAAGGAATGGAATCCAGCCGTACAGGCGCTCGTATCGTAAAAGCCAAAGTTCCTCTGGCCGAGACTTTCGGTTATGTAACGGCACTGCGTACGATCACTTCCGGACGCGCTACTTCTTCCATGCAGTTCTCCCACTATGCTCAGGTTTCTTCGTCAATCGCTAAACAGGTATTGACAGAGGTTCAGGGTCGTGCTGATTTGATCAAATAATTTAGAAACATATAGATAAATATGAGCCAAAAGATCAGAATTAAATTAAAGTCTTACGATTATTCTCTGGTAGACAAGTCTGCCGAGAAGATCGTGAAGACGGTAAAGGCTACCGGTGCTGTGGTAAGCGGTCCTATCCCTCTGCCTACACACAAACGTATCTTTACGGTGAACCGCTCTACTTTCGTTAACAAAAAATCGCGTGAGCAGTTCGAACTCTCTTCCTATAAGAGATTAATCGATATTTACAGCTCGACTGCCAAAACAGTCGATGCTCTGATGAAGCTGGAATTACCCAGCGGTGTAGAAGTTGAAATTAAAGTGTGAGTTATTTAAAAATTAAGTGAAATGCCAGGATTATTAGGAAAAAAAATCGGAATGACATCCGTTTTCAGTGCCGAGGGAAAAAATCTTCCATGCACTGTTATCGAAGTGGGTCCTTGTGTCGTTACACAAATCAAAACGCTGGAAAAAGATGGCTATGAAGCTGTGCAGTTAGGTTTCGAAGAAAAGAAAGAGAAACACACTACGCAGCCGGAAATGGGCCACTTCAAGAAAGCAGGTGTAACCCCCAAGAGACACTTGGCCGAGTTCAAGAATTTTGAAACCGCTTATAATCTGGGTGACGTGATCACCGTGGATTATCTGGAAGATGCAGGTTTCGTGGATGTAGTAGGTACATCGAAAGGAAAAGGTTTCCAAGGTGTAGTAAAACGTCATGGTTTCGGCGGAGTAGGCCAGTCTACTCACGGTCAGCACAACCGTCTGCGTGCTCCCGGTAGTATCGGTGCTTGTTCGTACCCCGCAAAGGTATTCAAAGGCATGCGTATGGCCGGTCAGTTGGGTAACGAACGGGTAACGGTTCAGAACCTGCAAGTGATTAAGGTGATCCCGGAACACAATCTTTTATTGGTTAAAGGATCGGTTCCCGGTGCAAAAGGTTCAATCTTATTAATTGAAAAGTAATGGAACTGAGCGTATTTAATATTAAAGGCGAAGATACCGGCAGAAAGGTAACTTTGAACGATGCGATTTTCGGCATTGAACCCAACGACCACGCTATCTACTTGGATGTAAAACAGTATATGGCTAACCAGCGTCAGGGAACTCATAAATCGAAAGAAAGAAGCGAAGTATCGGGTAGTACGCGCAAGCTGATCCGTCAGAAGGGCGGCGGCGGCGCACGTCGTGGCGACATC
>DBFJSK010000340.1:0-5318 GCA_048403675.1 Tannerellaceae bacterium
CCTACCACCTCCAAGCAAACATCAGATACACTTATTCTTCTTTTGTTCCGCCGCTCCTCATTCATTTCTATAAAAAGGCCTGCTTGACCCTCACAGTCCCTCCCCCTATAGCGATAGCGGCCCATAAAAAAGAGGCCTTGTTTACCTGAAACAACGGCCTCTTTTTTCATTCTATTCTCCGCAACCGCTAGTAGGCCCGCGCAAACAATACCCTACGAGCTGAAGGCTTACCGGTCACCATACATTTGCCCGGCGTCAGATCGCCATCCAAAGGCAGACAACGAATCGTTGCTTTCGTTTCGTTTTTAATCTGTTCCTCCGTTTCAGCCGTACCGTCCCAATGCGCCATAATAAAATAACCTTCTTCGATTTTCTCTTTGAACTCGTCGTACGTATCCACCGTGATGGTACGCGCCGTCCGGTTGTCGAGCGCTTTTTGGAAAATATTTTGTTGAATCTCTTCCAACAACTTCTTCACGTAAGCTTCGATCCCTTCACAACTCACGGTTTCCTTTTCAAGCGTATCGCGACGCATGACTTCGATCGTATTGTTTTCCATATCCCGACCGCCCATTGCCAAACGTACCGGCACTCCTTTCAATTCGTATTCGGCAAATTTCCAGCCCGGCTTCTTATTGTCGGCATCATCGTATTTCACCGAGATGCCCAAGGCCTTCAAACGGGCCACGATACCGGCCACTTTTTCGCTGATCTGGGCCAATTGTTCGGCGTTCCGGTAAATCGGCACAATAACCACCTGAATCGGCGCCAAATGCGGAGGCAATACCAACCCGTTATCATCGGAATGCGACATTATCAAAGCGCCGATCAAACGAGTGGATACTCCCCAGGAAGTAGCCCACGCATAATCGGTTTTCCCTTCCTTGTCGACAAAAGTAACATCGAAAGCTTTTCCGAAGTTCTGGCCCAGGAAGTGGGAAGTACCAGCCTGGAGCGCCTTGCCGTCCTGCATCATCGCTTCGATGGTATAGGTATCGAGAGCACCGGCAAAACGTTCGCTTTCCGACTTCACGCCCCGGATAACAGGCATAGCCATGTAGTTTTCGGCAAAATCGGCATAAACGCCCTGCATTTTCTTTGCTTCCACTTCCGCTTCCTCGCGCGTGGCATGGGCGGTATGCCCTTCCTGCCAGAGGAATTCGGCGGTGCGGAGGAACAAACGAGTACGCATTTCCCAACGCATCACGTTAGCCCACTGGTTGCAAAGAATGGGCAGATCGCGATACGACTGAATCCAGTTTTTATAGGTATTCCAAATAATCGTTTCCGAAGTAGGACGAATGATAAGTTCCTCTTCCAACTTGGCAGCCGGATCGACTACCACCCCCGTACCGTCATGGTTGGTTTTCAACCGGTAATGGGTAACGACCGCACATTCTTTGGCGAAACCTTCCACATGCTCGGCTTCCCGGCTGAGAAACGATTTAGGGATCAGTAAAGGAAAATAAGCGTTCACATGGCCGGTTTCCTTAAACATATCGTCGAGAATCCGTTGCATCTTTTCCCAAATCGCATATCCGTACGGCTTAATGACCATACAACCGCGTACGGCGGAATTCTCCGCCAGATCCGCTTTTATCACCAGATCCTGGTACCACTGCGAATAGTTTACACTCCTCGGAGTAAGTTCTTTCAGCTCTTTTGCCATTGCTTTATCGTTCTAAATTATTTATTTCTGACTGATTATGAATAACGGGAGGCAAAGGTACAAAATTATCGTTTATCTTTGCATGTATGGCCGGCGGAAATCTAAAAACCGGCGCCATGCGATCCTTATTGTTTAACGAATAGCGAATAGATTATGAAAAAGCTTTTATTCACCTTCTTGGCCGTATGGCTTACGCTGGCAGCCTGGGCCGGCGAACCGGTTTTTCCCGTAAAAGGTATTTGTATGAATCCCCCCAAACCCGACGCCGTCGGCACCTTCTGCACCTTTATCGATAAAGAGCTGGCCCCGATGGGCGTAAACACGCTCTTCATCCGGATCGATTATAGCTATCAATTCGAAACCTATCCGGAAATGGCCGCCAAAGAGGCACTGAGCAAGCCCGACATAAAAAATATAGTAGCCGTTTGCCGGAAAAACAACATTCGTCTGATCCCGTTGGTCGATTTGCTGGGCCATCAATCGTGGGCCGGAACGATGAACCGGCTGTTGGAAGTTTTCCCGGAGTTCGACGAAACACCTTATATCCCCCTACCCGCCGATCCGAAGACGGCCAAACGGAAACCGAACGGCTTATACGACGGTGATTTGTATTGTAAAAGTTATTGCCCTTTACATCCCGAGGTGCATAAAGTGGTATTCACGCTGCTGGGAGAGATTATCGATGTATTCGAAACCGACGCGTTGCATGCCGGTATGGACGAAGTATTTTATCTGGGCGAATCCGGCTGCCCGCGTTGCCATGATAAAGACAAAGCAATGCTGTTTGCCGACGAAGTAAACCGGATAAACAATTACGTAAAATCGAAAGACTGCGAACTTTGGATTTGGGGCGACCGGCTGCTGGACGGCACCGAAACCGGTATGGGAATGTGGGAAGCCGCCACTAACGGAACAGCGCCCGCCATCGACCGGATGGACAAAGATGTAGTGATTTGCGACTGGCATTACGAACGCCCCGATCTGAGCGCGGTTTATTTTGCACATAAAGGTTTCCGGGTAGCTACTTGCCCGTGGCGTAAACCGGATGTAGCCCTTCGTCAGCTAGATAATACATTGCTTTTTCGACAATGTGCTACCCCGGCCCTAAAAGAACGGTTTATCGGCATGGTTCATACCGACTGGGGATCAGCTGAAGGATTTATGGAAGAGTTCGCACAGGTAAAAAAAGGGAAAACGACCGATGCCCATACCGCAGCCAATGCATTTTACCTGTTATTCCGGAAAATGCAGGAAATGGAAAAATAAACATTTTTTCTTATCGGACGACCTTGTACTGCACGCCTATACTTCAATCCACCGGTGTAAAGGGTAATGTAAACCAAAAATGAGATCCTTTACCGATTTCAGAGCTAACGCCGATAGTACCGTGAAGAGATTCGACAATCGTTTTGCAAATGGGCAGACCTAGTCCGGTACCTTGCTTGAAGGAATCGACTTTATAAAATCGTTCGAAAATATTAGATATCAGATGAGCCGGAATGCCTATGCCAGTATCGGTTACTGTTATTTGCACTCCCCCTTCGACCAGTTGATAAGAGAGGGTGATAGTTCCTTTTTCCGTAAATTTAGTAGCATTGGATATCAGATTGGATATTACTTGTGCAATTCGCCGGGAATCGGTATGCAGCCTTACCGCCGGCATTGCATCCCGATCGTAGATCAGAGAAACATTTCGGGACATTTTCAGGGCATGTATCTGGTATTGCCCAAAGCATAACTCTTTCAGATCGGTATCTTCCAGATAATAATCTAAAACGCCCGATTCGATTTTTGAAAAGTCCAGAATGTCTGAGATCAAACGAAGAAGCAAATCGTTATTCTCATGGATGATCTTCACAAATTCATTATTTTCCGTTTCTCTGTTATTATCTGCCAGAATAGTGGAAAAACCGACAATGGCATTCAGTGGCGTCCGGATCTCGTGGCTCATGTTAGCCAGGAAAGCCGATTTGAGCTTATCGGCTTCCCGGATTTTCTGCATTTCCAATTCCGACTGGCGTGTCTCATATTCGGCGTAATGGAGTTTTTCTTCCAGCGTTTTTTCTTCTGTAATGTTGGTCAGGTAACAAATCAGTTTATCCGCCCTGTCACTCCACCGTGTTTGATAAGCCTGGGCGTTGAAACGAATCCAGACGGTTTCATCCTTCATCCTCGTACGGAAGATAAAACTGCAATGGTCTTGCTTTCCTTCTATCACTTGGATAAGCTGCCGGACATTTTGTTCGGTGTGAACAATTTCTTTCAGATCGTCAAAAGAAAACTTCTTGCCTGAACATAAATATTGAAACAATTGATTGTCCAAAGGATTATCGTTCAACACCGAGTCGACAAACAGTTGCTTCTTTTCAATGTCATATTCCACTACCAGCGAACGGCCGGAAAGTAATACAGCTTTCAAAATAGCCAGATTATTTTTCATCTGTTCTTCTTTCATCTGTTTTTCCGTTTCGTCTGTTACCATTACCAGATAACCGATCGGCTTTGCATTTTCATCCATACCCAAGCCCATACCTGTTATCGTAAGGTACTTGACCGAATTGGTATATTTCGACTGATAAAAATGTTGTTTTTGTATATTTTCAAATTGATAAACAAAAGGGTAATTAAACGGTTTTCCCGATCTCATTAAGTCCAACAGTTCTTTTGTTCCGAGGGGATGTTTGAAAAGATTGATTCCCAGTAAACTCTCGCGTGTGGCACCGAATATTTGCATATCCGCGTTATTCATATCGATCATATAACCTTCGGCATCATACAACTCTACACCTATGGGGAGATTATCGAAAAACAGTTTGAACCGGCTACTCAGTTCGGAAATTTGTTTTTCCGATCGGTTCAGTTTGTTTCTGGTATATTCATATTGGATGATGATTGAAAAAATATCGGCCACCAAATACAATTCGTTTATTTCGGCGGGGGTCAACCGAGGTCGTCCCTGCAATTTATCGAACTCAACAAATCCGATTATTTTATCATAAAAAACCAAAGGTAGAATGACGGTGGACTGAAGATGTAATGCTTCCATCATTTTTTTTTCCGTATGCGCTTCCTCCGGCAGATCGTTCGGCTCCAAAATTACAATATCCCGTTCAGACCGAATCTGTTTCCGAAACCAGAAGTTTTTTTCCAACAGCTGGTCGCCAACATCAGGGTGAAGCGAATTTAGCTTGTCGCTGGTTATCACACACGAAAAGTTAACCTCTGATACCTCTTCATCAAACATATCGATACAACCCCGATCCGCCTGAAAATACTCTTGCAACAAATACAATGCCTTTTTTAAAAGCAGATCTTTTTCACCATAAAAAATAAGCAGAACTTCTGAAAAAATATCGTGAAGCGTTTTAGTCTTTGCTGACACAATGGAGCTTTTAGCTCTAAGCTTCTCTATCTCAATATCTTTTTCCTTCAACAGATTTATCAGCTCTTCATGTTTCAACTCATCATACGGAAATATAACTGTTTTCATATTACTAGGATATTTGGGTATAAAGGTAGATAAAAATTATATTTCAGAGTATGTAGCAATAAGATTTTCAATAATTTTCAAGAAATCTCTTTTCTAATTATGTTTATGCTTTCTTTCTGTTCAGGTACAAAAAAAGGGAGAAGGGACTATATGCCGGTT
>DBFJSK010000341.1:0-2044 GCA_048403675.1 Tannerellaceae bacterium
TTCGAATTACATAAGCATCCAATCGAAATTCCATGCTTATCTAATTTCATTTTCATAAGCATCCAATCCGAAATGTATGCGCCTGTATAAGCAATACCTTATGTATCAAGGATATAACATACGGTTTACTGGGTCTTCTTTCTCTTTATACATATTGTTGTTTTTTCTTTTTTTAAGAAATAACCCTGGTGGCCTGTTGCCGGCTGTGAAGACAGGTTGCTTTTTTCTTTGTGGGGGGGGCGGCCGGCAAATGTTTCGTTTTTTTTCTTATCCTTTGGCAGGTTGATTTTTTTATTCCGTTTATTTAGCTAATTTTGCATTTTATTTATTTATACTCTAGAAATTTATATGAAAAAATTAGTAGCAGCAGCCATTCTGCTGATGATGGCAATCGTGCCCCGCATGGCAGGCGCGCAAAGTGAATCGGGTAAATGTTTTGATCATCTTTCCGTGGCCCTCAACGTAAGCACCCTCGGGCCGGGATTGGAATTCGCCGCCCCCCTGGGCAGTCATTTCGCCCTTCGCGCCGGATTTACCACCCTGCCTTTCAATTTCACCTACGATTATGACAAGAAAGGATTGGAGGTAGAAGCCGATGCCAAAGTGAAGCTGATGAACGGAAATATGCTGGCCGACTGGTTTCCTTTCCAAAAAGTGCCTTTCCACCTGACGGCCGGGCTTTATATGGGTAATACGGGGATCGACGCCACCGGGCATAGTAACAAAGCGTTCGAAATAGGCGGCACGGTCATCGAACCCGACGAACAAGGGATGATCGTTGCCAAATTGAAAACGAATACGGTAAAACCTTATTTCGGCCTGGGCTTCGGCCGTTCCATTCCCCGTTCGCATTTCGGCTTCAAAATGGAAGTGGGCGCTATGTATCATGGTACGCCGAAAATCGAAACCAGCGGAACCGGCTATGTCGGCGACGTAACCGGCGACGAGGTGAATAAAATTACCGAAAGCCTCACGAAATGGAAATTCTATCCGATGCTTTCGTTCCAGTTGGTTTATCGGATTTTTTAGCTATTATTTTCCGCAGCGATGCCTCTGGGAGGCGGTTGGGAGCAGCAGGGAGTAGGGATCATACTCCTTGCATACTTCCTCCTTGGCGTCCTTTTCCTTGGCAGCCTGTTTTCTTTTCCCCGGCTTTGCTTTACGCTAAATAGAAAGTGTACTCCCCCCCAAAAATGGATGGCTGACGGTGGGGGGCGAGCCGTTATTCCCTACCGCTGATGCATAGCTTGCCGGCAAACGAATAGCTGTTTTGCTGAATGATCCTCAAAAGCATCTTCTTCAAAACTTCCGAACTTATGCATAATTTTAAAGCCATTCCATTCCAGGTAAGAATCTAATTCCTGCGGAAAAAACAGTCTCATATCCAAATTTTGAATCGAATCAAACGCACCATTGATAAAATAATGCCATTCGATGCGATTAATCTGAGTTTTCCTTTCGTATCGCATGCTTTCCTTTATCCGGATGATTCTTCCGTCAGGGGTCGTATAGTTTGCTACTACCCGTTGCCTTTTTTCATTTTCCACCAAATAGTGTATATTCGGATTAAAGCAATCCAACAGAAATACCCCGTCCGCTTTAAGGTGACTTTGTACCCCCCGAAGCGCCTTGAACAAATCCTCGTTTTGATATAAATGATGGATGGAGTTAAAAGGAATAAAAATAAGATCGTATTTTTTTTGCAAATCCAGCGTCCTTATGTCTGCTTCGATAAACTCAATATGCAATCCGGCTTCGGCCGCTTTTACTTTCGCTTGTTGAAGCATGGAAAAAGTATGATCTACCCCGGTAATTTTGTATCCTTCCCTGGCTAACGGAAGGGTAAGCCTGCCCGTGCCACAACAAAGTTCAAGTACTGTGGCATCTTTATCGTGGGGCATCCACCGCTTGTAAAAGGGCAAATCGTCCAGGTGCGTATTCATCCCGTCATATATATTCGCATCATATACTAAATCGCCCACTTTATACTGACTATTCATCGGGTTCTTCAAAATCTATAAATTATTAATCGGTCATTTTATTA
>DBFJSK010000342.1:0-9656 GCA_048403675.1 Tannerellaceae bacterium
GACATCGCCTCGAAACGAAAGACGATGGTTTCGACGGGCGACCGCTCGGCGAAAATCCGAACCTATAATTATCCGCAAGGGCGCATCACCGACCACCGGATCAATTACACCATTTACAATCTTTCGGCCTTTATGGACGGCGACATTCAGGCTTGCATCGACCATCTGATCGTGGCCGAGAACGCAGAACGGCTGAAAGAGTCGGAATTATAATGATCTCACTTAATCTCAACACACAAGGCACATCATGAACAAACAACAATTAGTCGAAAATATCCGCAGCAAACAATCTTTCCTCTGTGTGGGATTGGATACCGATATAAAAAAGATACCGGCTCATTTGCTGGAGGAAGAAGATCCCATCTTTGCCTTCAACCAAGCTATCATCGACGCTACGGCCGACTACGCGGTAGCCTATAAACCGAACCTGGCCTTTTACGAAAGCCTGGGAACCAAGGGCATGCTGGCGTTCGAAAAAACGATTGCCTATCTGAGGGCGAATTATCCCGACCAGTTTATCATTGCCGACGCCAAGCGGGGCGACATCGGGAATACTTCGGAAATGTACGCCCGCTCGTTCTTCGATTACCTCAAAGTAGACGCCGTAACGGTTGCCCCGTATATGGGCGAAGATAGCGTGAAGCCTTTCCTGATTTATCCGGAAAGCTGGGTGATCTTGCTGGCGCTCACCTCCAACAAAGGTTCGCACGATTTCCAGCTTACCGAAGATGCCGGCGGCGAACGGTTGTTTGAAAAGGTATTGAAAAAATCGCAGGCCTGGGCTACCGACCAACAAATGATGTATGTGGTAGGCGCCACCCAAGGGAAAATGTTTGTCGATATCCGGCGGCATGCCCCGCACCATTTCCTGTTGGTACCGGGCGTAGGAGCACAGGGGGGCAGTCTGGCCGAAGTAGCTCGGTACGGCATGAACGACGAATGCGGCTTGCTGGTTAATTCTTCCCGCGCGATTATCTACGCCGATAAAACAAGGGCTTTCGCCGATGCAGCGCGCGAAGCGGCCCGTGCGGTACAGACGGAAATGGCAGGTTATCTGTATGATAAAGGAATTATTCCGTGTAAAGCATAGGCTATCCCAATATTTTTCACCATTTTTGCAAACTGTCTGACCGTCAGTTACGGATCAGTAGAAATGATATACACTATATAACAAAAAAAATAATGGAGTTTTCAGCCCTGCAAATCGCACATTTTCTCGGGGGAAGTATAGAAGGAGACCCGGAAGTGAAAGTTTGTAATTTTTCCAAGATAGAAGAAGGCAAACCCGGAACCTTAACCTTCCTTGCCAATCCGAAATACGAACATCATATCTATAATACGGAAGCAAGTATCGTGTTGGTCAACAACGATTTTGTTCCGGCCGAACCGGTACGGGCCACCCTGGTGCGCGTGGAAAACGCTTACGCCAGCCTGGCTTTGCTGCTGAATATGGCCGAACAGTCGAAGACGAAGGAGTCGGGTATCGACGCCAGCGCCTTTATCGCCGCTTCGGCCACGGTGCCCGACGACTGCTATGTGGGGCATTTCGCTTACATCGGCCAACGGGTTAAAATGGGAAAAAATTGCCGGGTGTATCCTTACGCTTATATCGGCGACGATGTGACGGTGGGCGATAATTGCGTTTTCTATCCGCATGCCACGATTTACGCCGATTGCCAGATCGGAAGCCGCTGTATTTTCCATGCCGGATCGGTGATCGGGGCGGACGGCTTCGGATTCGCTCCGGAAGGCGAAGGATACAAAAAGATTCCGCAACTGGGGAACGTCATTATTGAAGACGACGTGGAAATCGGCGCCAATACGACGATCGACCGGGCGGTGATGGACTCGACGATTATCCGCCGGGGCGTAAAGCTGGATAACCTGGTGCAGATCGCGCACAATGTGGAAGTAGGCGAAAATACGGTGATGGCGGCCCAGGTGGGCATAGCCGGATCGGTCAAGATCGGGAAACATTGCATGTTCGGCGGCCAGGCCGGCCTGGCGGGACATATCCATATTGCCGATCATGTGAACTTCGGCGCGCAAGCCGGCGTAATCAGCGATGTAAAAGAGGCCACCACCTTATTGGGGGCGCCGGCCATCAACGCGAAGAACTTTATGCGTTCGAGCGCCATCTTCAACCGCCTGCCGGATATTTACCGTACCATCGGGCAGCTTCAACGGGAAGTGGAACAATTGAAAAAAGAAATCAATAAATAAGAAACAAACCTATGCAGAAACAGAAGACACTTGCATCCGGTTTCTCTTTGCAGGGAAAGGGGTTGCATACCGGACTCGACATTCATATCACGTTCAACCCCGCACCTGAAAACCACGGATATAAAATCAAGCGGGTCGATCTGGAAGGACAGCCGGTTATCGACGCGTTGGCCGAAAACGTAACGTGCACCCAGCGGGGTACCGTATTGTCGAAAAACGGAGTGCAGGTCGGCACGATCGAACATGCGATGGCGGCGCTGTATGCGTTCGGTATCGACAACTGCCTGATCGAAGTGGATGCACCCGAATTTCCGATTCTCGACGGAAGCGCCCGCTTCTATACCGAAGAGATCCAGAAAGTGGGCACGGCGGAACAGAATGTACCGAAAGATTATTATATCGTCAAACATAAAATAGAAGTGAAGGACGAAGAGAGCGGCTCTTCACTGGTGATCCTGCCCGACGACAATTTCAGCGTCAACGTATTGATCTCTTTCGATTCGCCCGTGCTCTCGAACCAGTTCGCCACCCTCAACGATGTGGCCGAATTTCCGACCGAACTGGCCGCCTCGCGTACCTTCGTATTCGTACGCGAAGTGGAAATGCTGTTGCAGAATAACCTCATCAAAGGGGGCGATCTGGACAATGCCATCGTGATTTACGATCAGAAGATTCCGCAGGAATCGCTCGACAAGCTGGCCGATATGTTGCAGATTCCGCATAAGAATGTGCAAGACCTGGGCTACATAAATAATAAGCCGCTGGTATTCGACAACGAACCGGCGCGCCACAAACTGATCGATGTGATGGGCGACCTGGCCTTGATCGGCAAACCGATCCGCGGACGGATCATCGCTACCCGCCCGGGCCATAAAATTAATAACCAGTTAGCCCGCATGATCCGCAAAGACATCAAGCTGAATGAAGTGCAGGCGCCGATTTACGATGCCAACCGTCCGGCGGTGATGGACATCAACCGGATTCGCGAATTGTTGCCGCACCGTTATCCGTTCTTGCTGGTCGACAAGATTATCGAAATCGGCGGCAATTACATTGTCGGCGTAAAAAATATTACCACCAACGAGCCGTTTTTCCAAGGCCATTTCCCGCAAGAACCGGTGATGCCTGGCGTATTGCAGGTAGAAGCGATGGCGCAGACAGGCGGTTTGCTGGTTTTGAATTCGGTAGACGAACCCGAACGGTATTCTACCTATTTCATGAAGATCGACGGGGTAAAGTTCCGTCAGAAAGTGGTGCCGGGCGACACGTTGATCCTGCGCCTGGAATTGTTGGCGCCTATCCGCCGCGGCATTTCCACCATGAAAGGGTATGCATTTGTAGGCGAAAAGCTGGTCAGCGAAGCCGAATTCATGGCTCAGATTATCAAAAATAAATAATATATACATACAAAGGTAAGCATGAATCAATCCCCATTAGCCGTCGTTCATCCCGACGCAAAGATCGGTCAAAACGTGACGATCGATCCGTTTGCCGTCATCGAAAAGGATGTCGTCATCGGCGACAATTGCCATATTTATTCTCATGCCGTCATTCTCGACGGGGCCCGGATAGGGGCTAATTGTTCCATCTTTCCCGGAGCGGTCATCGCCGGGATTCCCCAGGATATGAAATTTGCCGGGGAAACTACCACAGCCGAGATCGGCGACGACACCACCATTCGGGAATGCGTAACGATCAACCGCGGCACGGCCTCCAAAGGGAAAACTGTGGTAGGCAGTCATTGTTTGATTATGGCTTATTCGCATATCGCCCACGATTGCGTGGTAAGAGATCATGTGATTATCGGGAATGCGTCGCAGATTGCAGGCGAAGTGGAAATCGACGATTTCGCCATTGTGAGCGGAGGTAGCTTGGTACACCAGTTCTCGCGAATCTCGAAACACGTCATGATTCAAGGCGGTTCGCGTATTGGAAAAGATATCCCCCCTTACACGCTGATCGGCCGCGATCCGATCGTTTATTGCGGAATCAATATCGTAGGGTTGCGCCGGCGCGGGTTTACCAACCAGCAGGTCTTCCTGATCCAGGACATCTACCGCACGCTTTATACCCGCGGATTGAACAACACGGAGGCCTTGAAAGCCATCGAAACCGAGTACGAACCGAGCGAAGAAAGAGATTTGATCTTGAATTTTATCAAATCGTCGAGCCGGGGCATCGTCAGAGGATCGATCGACGAATAAATAGCCGGCGAAAAGGTTGACACCCCGAATTTTTTATTACTTTTGGGGCAATCAAAAAAGAACGATTATGTTATTCAGATTTTTAATATTGTCAGATGAAGTAGACGATTTCAAACGCGAAATCAAAATCGATTCCGAAGCCACCTTCCTGGATCTACATAACGCCATCCTCGATTCGGTAGGCTATACGAAGGATCAGATGTGTTCCTTTTTCATCTGCGACGATGATTGGAGTAAACGCACGGAAATCACACTCGTAGAAATGGATACGTCGTCCGAAGTAGACAGTTACATTATGGAAGATACCCGTTTGGAAGAGTTGCTGGAAGACGAACATCAGAAACTGCTCTTCGTATTCGATTATATGACCGAACGGGCCTTCTTTATGGAACTGCGGGAAATCGTTCCGGGCCAGGACCTCGATCAGCCGGTTTGCAGCAAATCGATCGGTACAGCTCCCGCGCAAATCGTATCGTTCGACGATTTCGATCCCAAAACGGCCGGCTCTACCGAAGTAGGCGAAGACTTTTACGGTGATTCGGAATACGATCCGGACGAACTCGATAAAGAAGGATTCGAAGGGCTAGGCGACGGCCCGATGGATAATCCCTACGACGACGAGCGTTTTTAATGCCCACTCTCCTTGTCATACTCGGGCCGACAGGAGTCGGAAAAACGGAGCTCAGCCTTCGGGCGGCGGAACATTTCGGTTCTCCCATCCTTTCTTCCGACTCCCGTCAGCTCTATAAAGACCTGCCGATCGGCACGGCCGCTCCTACGGCCGAGCAACTTCAGCGCGTACCGCATTACCTGGTAGGTACGCTTTCCCTGACCGATTATTACAGTGCCAGCCGATTCGAAGAAGAGGCGCTTCAACTGCTCGACACCCTTTTTCAAACCCATCCGGTCGTGATGATGACCGGCGGGTCGATGATGTATATCGACGCCATCTGTAAAGGCATCGATGAAATGCCTACCGTAACGCCCGAGATACGGAAAGCCGTATACGACCAGTTCGAACGCGAAGGACTCTGCCCTCTGCTAGCCGAATTGCAAGCCGCCGATCCGCTCCACTACCAAGAAGTAGACCGCCACAATTACAAGCGGGTACTGCACGCCGTAGAAATCTGCCGGCAAACCGGACAGCCTTATTCCCACTACCGCACCCATACCCCCAAAGAACGCCCTTTCCGGATCTTGAAAATAGGACTCAACCGCGATCGCGACATCCTGTGTGAACGCATCAACCGCCGCGTCGACCAGATGATGGCCGACGGATTATTGGAAGAAGCGCGCCGGGTATATCCTTACCGGCACCTGAATTCATTGAATACGGTCGGCTATAAAGAACTTTTCCGGTACTTCGACGGGGAATGGAGCTTGGAAACGGCTGTGGAAAAGATCAAGCGGAACACCCGCGTATACGCTCGCAAACAAATGACCTGGTTCAAACGGGATACGGAAATCCGCTGGTTTCATCCAGAAGAAGAAAAAGAAATCTTCACTTACCTACAGTCGGCGATCGGCTAAACCTCCCTCTTTATTTTTTAAAAACCAGATAAACCGCGGCCACCAGAAAAACAAAAGCCAGCGCATGGTTCCATTTAAAAGATTCCCCCTTGAATGCAAGCGTACTGAATCCCACAAACACCACCAAGGTAATCACCTCCTGAATCACCTTCAACTGGATCAGGCTGAAAGGGCCTCCGTTATCCCGGAACCCCATCCGGTTGGCGGGAACCTGGAAACAATACTCGAAAAAGGCCAGAAACCAACTGAATAGAATGACACCGATCAGCGGCAGGTGCTCGAACCAACTGAACTGCTGCTTCATTTTCAGGTGTCCGTACCACGCACACGTCATGAATACATTCGAAACGATTAAAAACAGAATCGTATAAAGTCCCTGCATACTTAGTTTATTTTTTTAGGCAAATAGTCCAACTGTATATTCGTCATACTGCCCCACAGACTGTAGCGGGCGCCCGGAGCGATCTCTTCCAACCGACGCATCAACGCTTTCATCTCCGAACGGCTCGAATCCGACTCGTAGGGGCAATTTTTGATCTGTTTCCGGTAATTCAGTTCCCGAGCCAAATCAATCAAATCCTTCTCTTCGATCAGGCAAAGCGGCCGGATAATCTCCATCGCGAATTTCGACATTTGCAGCCGGGGCGGCATGGTGCCGAACGCGCCTTGATGAACGAGGTTCATCAATAAGGTTTCCAACACATCATCCTGATGATGCCCCAGGGCGATCTTATGGCATCCCTCGCGTTTAGCCAATTCGAAAAGCGCTTTCCGACGCGTCCAGGAGCAAAGGAAACAAGGCGATTTACGGGTATCCGTGGAAGGATCGAAACTCGTTTCATGCAAAATAAAAGGAAAGCCATACGCCTCGGCCCGACTCCTGAGATAAGCCACATCCGAATCATAGGGAATGTTCCGCATCACGATGTGTGCTACCACGACTTCGAATTTCGGACGGAAAATACGACTGCGACGCCCCAGCAAATCCACCAAAGCCAATGAATCCTTGCCACCCGACAGACCGACCAAAAGGCGGTCGCCGTCGGCAATCAGGCCGTACTCGTAAATGGCTTTTTTCACTTTGCCATCGAGCCGGGCGAGTAAACGTTCTGTCGTTGTCTGGTTCGTCATAGGGGCTGAAAACGGGTACAAAATTACACATAATTCAGGGCCGGGCAACTGGGGAAACCCATTAAAATTATAAAAAACGAACAGACTGCCGACCCCTCTAGGAAAATCACTACATCTAGTGATTGCGCCGTTTTCGATAATCCCGTTTCTTTGTAATTATAAAACACTAACAAAAAAAACGAGAATGACACAACGCTACTGCTGCCTGCTGGCACTCGGCACGCTTTTCGGATGGCAGACCCTCCGGGCCGACGAAGTAAAGACAAACGAAAACGATACGATCAAGACATACAACATCGATGAAGTCGTCATCACCTCTTCGACGAAAGAAACCAACAACCTGCGCACGCTGCCCGGTTCGGTATCCGTCTTCTCGCCCCAGACGATTGCTTCGCGCCAGATAGATGCCTTGAAAGACATCAGTTCGTTCGTGCCTAACCTCTACATGCCCGATTACGGTTCGAAACTCACCTCGGCCATCTACATTCGCGGTATCGGCGCCCGCAGCAGCGGCCAGTCTATCGGCTTGTATGTAGACGACGTTCCCTACCTCGATAAAAGCACGTTCGACTTCGAACTCACCGACATCCAACGCATCGAAGTGCTTCGCGGCCCGCAAGGTACGCTGTACGGACGGAATGCAATGGGCGGCATCGTGAATATTTATACACTTTCCCCCTTCAATTTCGAGGGTACCAAGCTTTCCGTATCAGCCGGCAACCACGGCCAGTTCAAAGCCAAAGCCGCCCATTACAACAAACTCAGCGAGTCGGTAGGCTTGATGGTCAGCGCCTACTACGACCGCAACAGCGGCTACTTCCTGAACGAATATACGGGCACCAAAGCCGATAAAGAAGAATCGACCGGCGGCCGTTTCAAACTCGACTGGCGCATCAATCGGCATCTGACGGCCGCCTACAGCTTGGCTTTCGACTATACCGACCAGGGCGCTTTCCCCTATGGGCGGTATAACCCGGAAACCGGCCAGACAGCCCCCGTCCGATTCAACGATCCGAGTTCGTACAACCGCACGATGCTGGCCAACCACCTGCGCCTGGAATACAAAACCGACCGGATCGCCCTGACCAGCACGACCGGCTACCAATATTTTAAAGATGATATGAAGATGGATCAAGATTTCGACACCTTGTCCGTGTTCACCCTCAACCAAAAACAAAAACAACATGCCGTCAGCGAAGAAATCGCACTCAAAAGCATGACGACCCACAACTACCAATGGTCGTTCGGACTTTACGGCTTTTACGACGGACTGCATACGGACGGCCCTGTCACCTTCAAAAAAGACGGCATCCAGGGCGTGCTGCAAAAAACTTTCGACCAGATCAAAGCCGACAATCCCAAAATGCCGGTAGCCCTCAAGATACTCGACGACGAACTCTACATTCCCGGCTCGTTCGACACGCCCTCGTACGGCTTGGCCCTCTACCATCAATCGACCTACAACAATCTTTTCGTAAAAGGACTTTCGCTCACCGCCGGCCTGCGGTTGGATTACGAGAAACAAAAGATGAGCTACCAATCGGAAGCCCGGATGCGCATGGGTTTCGCTTTCGACAAGATACCGGGCATTATCGATATGAATACCATGTTTCCGTACGAAAACTCGGTAATGGACGCCCATATTTCACAAGATTTCTGGCAACTTCTGCCTAAAGTCTCGCTCAAATACGAATGTACGCCCACTACTTTCACCTATGTTTCGGTAGCCAAAGGATACAAAGCGGGGGGATACAATGTACAAATGTCGGCCGACGTGATGAAAAGCCAGATGCAGTACGATATGATGAAAGCCGTAAAAGACATGATGCCTTTCCCTGTAACCGAACCGCTGCCGCTGGACCAGGTAGCCGCCTATAAACCCGAATTCAGTTGGAATTACGAGGGGGGTATCCGCAGCGAGCTGATCGACAACCGGTTGAGCACCGAACTGACGCTGTTCTACATGCACATCCGCGACGTACAGCTCACCCAATTCGTTAACAGCGGCAACGGCCGTATCCTGACCAATGCCGGCAAAGCCCAAAGCTACGGCGCCGAAATATCGCTCAGGGCCCGTTTGGCCGAAGGTCTGACTGCCGACGTAAACTACGGCTATACCCACGCCACCTTCCGCGATTACATCTATGAAAAGAAAAACGAAGAAACGGGACAGATCGAAGCTCTCGATTGCAAAGGTCATTACATTCCCTATACCCCGCGCCATACCTTGAGCGCCGGCTTGCAATACAGCCGCCTGCTGCGCGGATGCTGGTTCGACCAATTCACCCTTTCGGCTCAATTTACCGGGGCCGGCCAGATCTTCTGGACGGAAAAGAACGACCTGCGACAGCCTTTCTACGGATTGCTAAATGCGAAAGCAGGCTTTAGAAAAGGGATCGTAAATTTGAATATCTGGAGTAAAAACATTACCAATACCCACTATTCGGCCTTCTATTTCGAATCGTTCGGCAAGCCTTTCATGCAGCTTGGCAAACCTTTCCAGATCGGCGCCGAAGTAGCGGTGGTATTTTAATCCTGCAAATAATTTCTTTCAAAAAGGCGCTCCCG
>DBFJSK010000343.1:0-4075 GCA_048403675.1 Tannerellaceae bacterium
CGCTGTTTTTCAAACGAGTCAAGAGAGGATATAAGGTACCTTCCACAACAATCAGTTTCGCCGCCTGCAACTTCTGGATGATATCCGATGTATAGGCGGGTTCTTTTTTGAGAAGCAAAAGGATACAGTATTCGAGCGTACCCTTTCTCATTTGCGATTTTACATTCTCTGCGTTCATGCTATCTCTTGGTTTATGCTTTCTCTTTATTTAGGCTACAAATATATGTATTGCCTATGTACTATGCAATACATACTACTATGGTTTATGCTACTTTAACAATCTAAGGCCTCTTTTTGTTTACATTATTGCACAAAAACCGGCTGAATGTGTAAAAAGTAGGAGATACCCGTGGCTATTCAAACAGAATACCGTACTTTTGCCGCATCAATTTTAAACGAAAAAGTATGGCTTATCACCACTATGCCGAGTTGATACACCGGCAGGCAGACAGGTATGGCTCGCGTACGGCTTTGAAATTCCGCGATGCGGCGAGCGGGAAATGGTTGAAAATTTCCTGGCGCGAGTTTTCGGATAAAGTAATGCTGACGGCTAAGGCAATGGCCGAATTCGGCATCGATGTACAAGAGAATATCGGGGTTTATTCCCAGAATATGCCGCAATGTCTCTACACCGATTTCGGGGCGTATGCCAACCGGGTGGTTTCCGTACCGATGTATGCCACCAATTCGCCGGCCCAGATAGAGTATATCATTAACGATGCGGAGATCCGTACGCTGTTTGTGGGCGAGCAACTGCAATATAACAATGCGTTTAAGGTACAGAAGGATTCGAAAACGCTGCGCCGGCTGGTTATTTTCGATCCGGCTGTGAAGCTGAATCCGGAAGATAAGACCTCGGTTTATTTCGACGATTTCCTCCGGCTGGGCGATAATGCCGAAGCCGAAACTTTGGTGAAAATCCGCACAAACGAGGCCCGCGAGCAGGATTTGGCTACCATTATTTATACGTCGGGTACCACGGGCGAGTCGAAAGGGGTGATGTTGCATCATTCCAATTACCTGGAGGCGATGAAAATACACGATATACGGCTGCCGATGGTGACCGACAAGGATTCGTCGATGTGTTTCCTGCCGCTGACGCATATTTTCGAGAAGGCATGGACGTATTATTGCCTGCATAAAGGGGTGAAGGTGGCCATCAACCACGATCCGAAGCAAATCCAGCAAACTCTGCCGGAGGTGAAGCCCACCTTGATGTGTAATGTACCGCGTTTTTGGGAAAAGGTGTATGTGGGCGTACACGAAAAAATAAATACCTCGGCGCCGTTTATGAAAAAGATCTTCCTGGATGCCATTAAAACCGGCCGGGCGTACAACCTGGAATATAAGAACAAGGGATTGAAAGCGCCGCTGGGGCTTCGTTTGAAGTTCGAATTATACAACCGTACCGTATTTAATCTGTTGAAGAAGAAATTGGGTATCGAACGCGGACGTTTCTTCCCGGTGGCCGGGGCGCCGCTGTCCGATTTGGTGAACGAATTCTTGCAATCGGTGAACATTCCCATCCGCTACGGCTATGGGCTGAGCGAAACCACGGCTACAGTTTGTTTTTATCCCGAAACGGGTTTCGTATTCGGTTCGATCGGTACGGTTATGCCTCATCTGGAGGTGAAGATCGACGAGCAAAACAGCGAAATCCTGGTGAAAGG
Organism: Tannerellaceae bacterium; assembly: GCA_048403675.1. Lineage (GTDB taxonomy): Bacteria > Bacteroidota > Bacteroidia > Bacteroidales > Tannerellaceae > Parabacteroides. The sequence continues at coordinate 1,671 of DBFJSK010000343.1, forward strand.
GAAGACAGTGACTTCGGGGTATTATAAGAAGCCGGAAGAAAATGCGAAATCGTTTACCGACGACGGTTTCTTCCGCACGGGCGATGCGGGCCGGATGGAAGGAGACGTGCTTTTCTTTACCGAACGGATCAAGGATTTGTATAAAACGTCCAACGGGAAATATATTGCGCCTCAGGCTATCGAGGGGCTGATGAGCAGCGATAAGTATATCGAACAGATTGCGGTAATCGGCGACCAGCGCAAATTTGTGAGCGCTCTGATCGTGCCGGCGTATCCGTTGTTGGAAAAGTATGCGGCCGAAAAGGGCATTGTATATGAGAGCCGCGAGGAATTGATGCGGCATAACGAAATTATTCGTCTGATCGGTTCGCGGATCGAAGATCGTCAGAAAACTTTGGCTTCGTACGAGAAAATCAAACGGTTTACCTTGCTTCCGGAGCCTTTTACGATGGAAGGACGCGAGCTGACGGATACGCTCAAGCTGCGCCGTCCGGTAGTGGCCCAGAAATATGCCGAAGTCATCGAGGCGATGTATGAAGAGGCTCCCGCTGCCGGCGAAGGGTAGAAGGGCAGAAGTGGGCCGGCTATTCGTTCCAAAGCAGCGCCTTTTTGAATTTGCTTGATCGGAAAAGAATGTGATTGCAAAGAATAATGTAGTTGCAAAGACTGTAGCTGCCAACGCTCTCTTTAAAAAGGCCCTATTTAAAAAGAAAAGGAAAAGAGCGTACGAGGTAAAGTCCGATAAAAGGAAGATAATCTTTCAGGTCGGTCCGGAGCAATCGGAGCGCTTGCCGGATACGATAGTCGACGGTCTTGGGTGATATATCCAGGGCCGTCGCTATTTCTTTATAACTCTCCCCTTTAAACCGATGACGGAGAAAGGCTTCCCTATACGTAGGAGGCAACCGGTCGATAGCGGCTTTGATCTGGGCGCCCAGTTCGGCCAGCAAAAGCGGTTCGGCTATTTCCTGTTTCGTTTCCATCCGTTGATAGAAGAAGGTGTCGGCCCGATGCTTCACTTCCGTACGGACTACCTGGTTGAGGGCCCGGCGATAGACGGCTTTCAGCAAATAAGCGCTTAACGCTTCCGGGATTACCTCGACTGCCCGGTTTTCCCACAACCAAAGCATCACGTCCTGTACGATTTCTTCAGCATCTTCCAGATCGACAAACCGGTGCGCGTAAGCACACAACAGCGGATAATATTTTCGAAAAAGGGTGTCGAACGCTTTTTTATCGTTTTGCCGGAGGGCGCCCAGAAGTATTCGGTCGGCGGTCGGGGAATGCGTATTCATGCTGATTTATGTGTGATTTTCCGGTAAAAATATCGCTTTCTTTTAGATTATTCCTTTTTTTTTAATTTTTTCTTTCTTCCGTTTAGGAATCCTTTTTTTTCGCTTGTCTTTTTTATAAACGGCAAAAGAATGGAAGCGAACATCACCGATCGGATAGAAACCTTGTTGATGCGCCATTACGACGGCACAGTGAGCGAAGAAGAGGCGGCTGCGGTGGCGGATTGGCTGGCCCGGTCGGAAGAAAACCGGCGCGTGGCCGAGCAAGTGTATGCCCTGAATCTGTCTGTCGATGCCCTTACGATACAAGTCGATACCGAAGGGGCGCTTGGCCGGTTAAACCGGCAATTAAACCGGGATGTGGCCGGTCATCGCCGGCGTCTGGCCGGCCTTTGGTTGCAACGGATCGCCGCTGTTTTGTTCGTGCCCTTGCTGCTGGCCTATCTCTTTTCTTTTTTGCGGGAAGACGCTCCGGACGTGCAATGGATCGAAGTGAAAACCGAAGCCGGTATGACAGCCTCGTTGCGCTTGCCCGACAGTTCGTCGGTGGTATTGAACGCCGCCTCCCGCCTGCGGTATCCCTCTTGGTTCTGCGGCGAGGAACGGCGGGTGCAATTGGAAGGAGAAGCCTATTTTTCGGTGGTCAACGACCGCAAAAAACGCTTTGTCGTAGCCACGCCCGGCGACGCCGAAGTGCGGGTATACGGCACCGAATTTAATGTGGAGGCCTATTCCGCGGAAGGACAGGTAAAAACCACTTTGGTGTCGGGAAAAGTCGGATTTGCCTATGCCGGCGCCTCCCGGGAACTTAGCCTCACGCCGGGCAAACAAGTGGTTTATCGGGTGGAAGAAGGTACGGTTACCGTGCGAGATGCCTTTGTAGAAGGAGCGGTAGCTTGGAAAGACGGGAAAATGATTTTCAAAAATACGCCTTTCGACGAGGTGTTGCACGCATTGGGAAAGCGCTTTCAGGTGGAATTTGTGGTGAAGCGGCAGGCATTGCATGCTTGCTCGTTTACCGGGAAATTCGGGTCGCAGTCGCTCGAAAAAATATTGGATCATTTCACCTTCTCATCGGGTATTCGCTTCCGTTATGCCGAAAGAAAGGGGGGC
>DBFJSK010000344.1:0-8287 GCA_048403675.1 Tannerellaceae bacterium
GCTTATTCATGCCGCAAAGGTATATGTTTTTCCGATATACTCTTTGTGCCGGCCGGCCGGAAAGTAAAGGCCGGAGTTCGTCCAGAACTATGTAATAAATAGTAAATTTTAAGTAAACACGAAATTACAAACTATTTCCTACCTTCTGATTATCTGAAAGTTTATAAGCGCAAATAGTGCTATTCATCCTTCTTATTTTCCCAATTTATTTACAATACCAGATTTTATAAGCAACATAAAGGTATAAAACCAATCGACCATCTCATTAAAATATTTACATTTTTTACATCTAAGACAGCTTTATTTTAAAAAATAAATTATATTTGTAACCAATTCTCAGCATTTTTTGTTTGATATATTTTCTTTATTTGTTAACCTAAAAATTATGTATTATGCAGCGAAAGAAAACTTTAGATTCTTTCAAACAGTGGAGAGTAGGGATACTTTCTATGTGCTTATCTCTATGCGCCGCAGTCGCCTTCGCTCAATCGGGCACGGTAAAAGGTAAAGTACTGGACGAACTGGGCGAACCCATCACGGGAGCCAATGTAGTGGAAAAAGGTTCCACCAACGGAACCATTACCGACCTGGACGGCCGGTACACCTTGCAACTGAACGACCTGAAAAAAGCCGTTCTCCAATTCTCCTTTATCGGCTATAACTCTGTTGACGAAGCCGTAAAAGGCCGTAAAACAATCGACATCAAGCTAGCCCCTTCGGTTGTGAACCTGGGGGAAGTGGTAGCCATCGGTTACGGTACGCAAACCCGAAAGGAAATTACCGGCTCGGTAGCCAACGTATCCGAAGAAAACTTCAATAAAGGCGTCACCCGCGACGCATCCGACCTCTTACAAGGCAAAGTAGCCGGGCTCACCATCACCTCCGGTTCGGGCGACGTGACGCGCGGCTCGCAAATCCGGCTGCGCGGTACCTCCACGTTGCAAAACGACCAAGGCCCCATGATCGTGATCGACGGCATTCCGGGCGGCGACATGTCGACCGTCTCCCCCTCCGACATCGAATCGATTTCCGTCCTGAAAGACGCCTCTTCAGCCGCTATTTACGGATCGCGGGCCGCCGGCGGCGTGATTCTGATTACCACCAAACGAGGATCGGGTTCGAAAACGCAAATCCAATACGACGGCTACATCTCGATGGACAGGGTAGCCAACAAGCCCGACATGCTCACCGCTGCCGAATGGCGCGACGCCAACAAACAACTGGGCAAGGACGTGAGCATATACGATAATTATACGGCCGATACCGACTGGTTTGGCGAAATGTTGCGCACGGGCGTTTCGCAAAACCATTCGATTTCGCTTTCGGGGGGCGGTTCGAAAAACAACTACCGTGCTTCCTATACCTACCTCGATCGCAACGGTATCGCCCGCGACAACTGGATGAAACGCCATACCTTCCGATTCCAGTTCCAGCAACGCGCCATCAACGACCGCCTGCGGGTGGGCTTGATGGGATCGGCCACCCTGACAGATATGCAGATGCCTTTCGCCGACGATTATATTCTGGCCTACAATATGCTGCCCGTGTACCCGGTATACAATGCCGACGGTTCCTATTTCACCGGCGCCAATGCCAATTACGACCAAGGGAACCCCATCCAGAACCAGGATCAGAACTATAAGAAAAGAAACAACATCTATTTCTACGGCGCAGGCGATATCCAGTTCGAAATCATCGAAGGGCTGAATGTAAAAGCCAACCTGTACAAAAGCCGGTATTCGAACGACTTTAGCGAATGGCGCGATCCGGCGAACTCCCGCGGGCAAGGCGACAAAGGCTTCGCCGTACGCCAGGCCCGCACCTGGAACCGGGAATTGATGGAATGGACGGCCAGTTACAACAAAGCTTTCGGCGCCGACGAGCAGCATAAGATCGACGCCATCGTGGGGTATTCCTGGGAAGACAACCAATACGGCGAACAACGTTCGGAAGTAACCGATTTCACGGTAAGCTCGATGGGCGCCGACAATCTGCAAAGCGGAAACATGCTGAAAATCGGCAACATCAAATCCAGCAAAAACGATTACAAACTGATCTCGCTCTTTGCCCGTGCCCACTACAGCTTCAAAGACAAATACATGATTACGGCCACCATCCGCCGCGACGGTTCGTCAAAGTTCGGAGCCAACCACAAATGGGGTACCTTCCCCTCGGTTTCGGCCGCCTGGAGCCTCTCGGACGAAGCCTTTATGGAAAACAGCCGCAAGTGGCTGAACGACCTCAAGCTGCGTGTGGGCTACGGCGTTACCGGCAACCAGGACGGGCTGCAACCCTACAAATCGCTGGAACTCTACGAAGCCAACGGCACGTATTACGGCAATAATTCCTTGTCGACCGCTTTTAAGGTATCGCAGAACTCTAATCCCGACCTGAAATGGGAATCGACCGCGATGCTGAACATCGGGCTGGACTTCTCTCTGTTCAACGGACGCGTAGGCGGTACCATCGAATGGTACGACAAACGCACCTCCGACATGTTGTATACCTATACCGTGCCGACCCCGACTTATGTATACGATAAAATCCAGGCCAATGTAGGCGACATGAGCAATAAGGGAATCGAAGTGATGGTCAATGTAGACATTATCCGCAACAAAACATTCACCTGGAATACCTCGATCAACCTCTCGCACAACAAGAACAAGGTGACCAAACTTTCGAACGACCTCTACGCCCTCGACCGGATTTATACCGGCGATCCGTGGATACGCGGCGCCTCGGGCGTGACTTCGCACATCATTGAAAAAGGGTATCCGGTGGGCCAGTTCTTCATGCTTAAATGCAACGGGATCGACGAAAACGGAAAGTTCATTATCGAGGATCGCAACCACGACAACCAGATTACCGACGACGACCGTACCTATGTAGGCGACGCACAACCCGACCTGACCTACGGATGGAACAACAGCTTTACCTGGAAAAACTGGGACGCCAGCTTCTTCTTCCGCGGCACCATCGGCAACAAAGTGCTCGACAACCCGCGCGCGGCTTACGCCAACAACACCTACCTGAGCGGAGCGAACGCGATGAACGATCCGCTGGTTTATACCCTGCACGAAAATTCGCGGGTATGCTCCTACTATGTGGAGAACGGTTCGTTCCTGCGACTCGACAATATGTCGATAGGCTATACCTTCAACACGAAGAAAATCGACTGGCTGGACAAGGCCCGGCTATACGTAGCGGCGCAAAACCTGTTCGTTATCACCGGCTATAAGGGACTCGATCCGGAAGTAGAACTTTTCCGGGGCGAACCCGACGACGATTCGGCCGGCCTATCGCCTGGTATCGAACCGCGCAACTATATGCCCAAAGCCCGTTCGTTCACCTTCGGCGTTAACTTAACATTCTAACTTATTATAATTGAATCGCTATATGAAAAAGACAACTATATTTTCCCTTCTGACCGGTTGGGGGCTGCTGCTGGGCACGTCCTCGTGCATGAACCTCGACGAAGATGTGTACGACAAGCTTCCGGCCGAGGACTTCGGCCAGAGCAAAATCGAAATCAACGCCCTGGTTGGCAGCGTTTATACCACCCTGAAATGTTATTGGCCGAGCAACTTCATGTACCTGTCGGAATGCGGCGGATCGATGGCCGTGGTGCCCACCCGCTACGGAGGCGACTGGTACGACGGCGGCCAATACCGCGAAATTTACATGCATACCTGGACGTCGCAGACCAGCGTGGTGAAAGATTCCTGGAAAAAGGCCACTATGGCCATCGGCACCTGCAATTATACCATTTCCATCGTGGAAAATTCCACGGTTCTTACGGAAACCGAAAAAGCCGAAATGATTGCCGAAATCAGAGGCGTACGGGCTTTCTGGACATACACGATGTTGGATTATTGGGGAAATATTCCGCTGGTGACCGAATACAAAGGGCCGGGCGAAAAGGTGTTGCCCGCAACGGAATCGCGGCAAAACGTATTCGACTGGTTGCTCACGGAAGTAACCGCCATTGCCGACCAATGTCCCGAAAGCGGAGCGGATACCTACGGAAAATTCACGAAGGGAGCCGCCTATACCTTGCTTGCCAAACTTTATTTGAATGCGGACGCTTGGGAAGTAAGCACTTCGGAAAACAAGTACCAAAAAGTAGTGGAATGTTGCGACAAGGTGATGGCGCTGGGCTATATACTGGAACCTAACTGGAAAGCCAATTTCGTCGTGACGAACCAGAATTCGAAAGAAGCCATCCTGGCCAGTTGTTTTTCGAGCACCGACACGGGAAGCGACACCAACAAAAAGAACGAGTTGATGAACCAGACTCTGCACTACAAGGATAAGTATTCGCTGGGAGGAACATTCTCTTCCTGGAACGGCATCTGTGCGCAACCCGATTATGTGAAGCTTTTCGACCCGGAAGATCCCCGCTATGCCGGCTCGTTCCTGATCGGGAAGCAATACGACAAAACGACGGGCGAAATCATCATTACCGACCACGGCTATGAACTCGACCATACGGTAGAAGTCAGCATGATACCCGGTACGGAATACGACGGAACCGCCTGGGGAGCCGTCAACCAGCACGATGGCGCCCGTTGCTTTAAATGGGAATACGCGCCCGACCTGGTGAGCGCCATGGAAAACGATTTCCATATTTTCCGGCTGGCCGACGTGTATTTGATGAAGGCCGAAGCCCTTCTGCGCGGCGGGGGAAGCGTAGCCGAAGCAACGCGGTTGGTGAACCTAATTCGCGAACGCGCTTACGGCAATGCCGATCATAATTACGACGCAGTGGATCTGGATAAGATTCAGTTGGAACGCCGCTTCGAACTGGCCTGGGAAGGTTGGTCGCGCCAGGACGACATTCGTTTCGGTTGCTTTACAAAAGGCATGTGGGCTTCGTCGAACTGCGCACGCAAGACCGACGATTACCTGAAACTGTACCCGGTATCGCAAGATGCTTGGCAAACCAATCCGAAGGTGAGCCAGAATCCGGGATATCCCGCTTTTAGCAAATAAAGAAAACATCTGCGCACGGCTTGTCGTGCGCAGGATGGTTTGATAGCAATCCTTTCTTTGAAACATCCCTCTGTCGGCGGCCGGTTTTTCACGTGAAAACAGCCGGGACGGGGGGATTTTCCTTGGCCGCCGCTTCCACCCCGGCTCGCAGGGAGTTATTTCCGCCTCCGCAATCCGATCGCGAAATAAGCGCATCCGCTTTACAATCGACAATCGTATTCGATTCGTTCGACAATTGTCGAACGAATAAACTACATCTATCAAATGCAAGAAAGACAATTGTCGAAACAAAATCCGACTGCCGATTTTTTGCAGTTTCCCTGCATACGAGGCGCCAGGTAGGAAAGCGTGGGCAAGAAACTCCAAAGGCTTTCCTCGGAACGAGGTTGTAAAAACAGGTAGCTGTCAACAGATTAGAGGAACCGAAACAGACCTTGTTTTTCTACTGTGAAAAATTCATATTTTTCAATCAAATATCCCAGTCTTGGATACGCCCTTTTCCTTTTTTTCGAGGAACATTTACCTCCATAGAGGGATTGATCTTTTTCAACTCTTTTAGAAATAGCTCTTCACGATCGGGCGAAATCAACCAGGGCAGCCCTTTGACAAAAGTAATTTTCAGTCTCTTTAAAGAAGCGGCAGGCGAAGACAGCAGATTATAGGAACGTTCCACCGCGGTTATTTTCGCAATATCCGCACGCAGAGTCGGAATACACCAAAAAATCTTCACGAACAGCTGATCTTCGGAAATAACATAACGTATGCCGGCCATGAGGAAAAGAATAAACAACAAAATTCCACCGGGGATATACAGACCCCGATCCGGCTTTTGCCCAAACAGGGAAAAGAAGAAAGGGGTGAATACAACCCATACGAAGCCTAGGAACAAAACACTTATACGCGATCTAAATACATTTTTCCCCTTCATAACTTCCTGCGATTGTTCTGTATACAAAAAGAAAGTCCGACCTACCCAGAGTGGCGCAAAAGAAATCTTACGCCCCGGAAAACCGGATATGGAGCACGACCAATTCCGACACCGTGCCTACCCGGTAAGGAGGCCCGGCGATGCCGATTCCCGACGAAACGTAATATTGAGTAGGCCCTTTGCGGCCGTATCCGTAAGGACATTCGTAAACCAATTTCATCAACAGGGGATACGGCCACAACTGTCCGTTGTGCGTATGACCATGCAAGCCCAGATCGACCCCGTTCATCGCCATCTCGGCAAACGACCAGGGTTGATGGTCGAGCACAATCACCGGTTTATCCTTCTCCGTCCCCTCCAGCAATTTATGCAAGGGCGCCCGTTTCTTATTCACCAGATCGTCGCGTCCTACCAGGTAAAAAGCCGAATCTGGCATCACCACGGAGTCGATCAGCAAAGTGGCGCCCGTTTTTTCCAACCAACGCTTTTTAGCAAAACGATTCGCCCGGTATTCGTGGTTGCCATACACGATATAGACCCCCATCGGCGCTTGCAAACGACGCAAATCGTCCTCGATATGCTCCTTTTCCGCCAGCCGCGACTCATAATCCAACACATCCCCCACAATCACCACCATATCGGGATGTTGCGCGTTACTAAGCGCCACGTATTTTTGCACCATCTTCTTTCCGATCACGTCGCCGATATGCAAGTCGCTCATCATCACGATCACGAGACTATCCCGCGCATCTCCCGCAGGCTTAGGCAAGGTGAGGTATACATGCTTCACGATGGGATTCGCCACCGTACGATAAGCCCGGATCATCAAGACCGACACCCCGACGACAATCAAAAGAAAAAGCAGCGCTTTCGTTTGCTGCCCATGGCGAACCACCCAACGGGGATACCAGGGGCGCAGCCGATGCGTCAAACGCACCAATTCGAGCACCAGCAAAATAAGGGTAATATAAATAGAAGCGATATACCAGGTGTTGCAAATAGACTGAATCACCGTCATCACGCCATCCGGCAATTCGTTGCGGAAGATAAAGCCGAACAAATACAGCCCCACCTCTAAAATAAAAAACAGAAGATAAGGAATCCGCCAGCTTTTTTTGGGCGGAAGGGCTTGGTAACCTCGCCAGCAGATATAAGGATTCAGCAGCAACTGCCCTACGATGGATTGGATAAAAACTCGCATAATTCCCTTTTTTTAATTCGAAAAAAAACGATTCGACGCCGACAGTTCGCCCAACCCTCACCAGCAGGTTCCGGCTCGTCGTTGAGGTGGCCGCTACCAGTTGCAACCATGCGCTGCGCCTTTTCTCACTCTTCTACGACAATCTCGAACAAAACCAACTCGCTGTCGGTACCGATCCGGAAAGGAGGGCCCCAAAGCGACAAGCCCGATGACACGTAAATCCGCGTTCGCCCTATTTCTTTGTAGCCGTAACTCAATTCAAACAAGCGGTCGGTCAGCCAATTGAGCGGCCAGATTTGGCCGTGATGCGTATGCCCGCTGAATTGCAGGTCGATACCCGCGCGGGCCGTTTCCGCCAGCTCGTACGGTTGATGATCCAATAAAATAACCGGTTCGTCCGCCGGAAGGTTGAGCACTAACTCCTCCAAAGGCTTGCGGGCCGGGTTATGCCGGTCGTCGCGCCCCACCAAATGAAAACCGTTCGGCAACGTAACGACCGAATCCCTCAAAAGTACGATCGGCGTTTTCCGGATAAAATCTACGCTGGCTTCGATGCCGGCAATATATTCGTGATTGCCCGGTACCATATATACGCCATACGGCGCTTTCAACCGGGCCAATTCCTCGTCCATCCGTTCCGCTTCCAACGGCACGATGCTGCTGTCGATCAAATCGCCCCCGATCAAAATAACATCCGGTTTCAACGCATTGATACGCTGCACATATTGTTGCAACATGGCTTTATCCGTGCCATAGCCCAGATGAATGTCGCTGACGGCCGCCACCCGGAACGTGTCGGACCCGCTTTTTGCCGCCGGCTTGTTGATAACCATGTTGATAACTTGGGTACGGGGATGTTGATAATGATAATATCCGTAACCTAACACACTGAGCGTCAGCGCAAGGGAAAGATAATAACCGTATTTGAATTTCCAGTGGAAAAGTCGCATCAAATCGAACAATCCCAACAAGAGTACCATATACAACGTAAAGACCAGCCAACCGGTTCCTACCTGATACGCCGTCCGGGCCAGCGCGGGGGGCAATACCACGTTCCGAAAAAGAAAGCTTCCGAAAAACAGCAGTGCGCATCCCCAGAAAAGGAACGACAATAATACTTTCACTCCCGTGGATTGCGCACGAAATACTTGCCTCCCCTTCAGGAA
>DBFJSK010000345.1:0-3374 GCA_048403675.1 Tannerellaceae bacterium
GACTGCGGATCTGATTAATCAGCGGGAGGGCTTCTTCTTGACGCCCGAGTTCGATCAGGGCTTCGGCCTGCCAGAGCAGCACGTCGTCGTAGCGGATGATGTCGCGGTTTTTGGAGCTCGACATAAAGGGAGCGGCGAACGCGAAACAGGGACAATCGGGAAGCACCGTTTCTTTCATCGACATAAAATTGCCGTAGGTGGAGGCTTGGCGTGTCCAGCTTGTATCGAAAATAAATTCGGGATCGTATTTATACGGGGCGCCGGGGATGGCTACCGTATGCATCAGGCGCGGATCGACAGGAGTTTGCAATACGTCGTCGGACGTTTCGAGGCTGTGGGTATTGAAGGTGTCGAACAGGGGCAATCCTTTTTCGTCGGTTTGGAAAGCATTTACCAGGTTCTGCGTAGGCTGGTGGAAACCGCAACAACCGTATTCGGGATTCATCGGATAGTTCAGCATGGCTCCCCAGTCGAGACGGCCGCGCAGGGTACCGTCGTTGTGCGAGAACTGGACGGCGAAGATGGATTCGGGGCCGTTTTCCGTTTCGCAAAGGAAGTTGTTGGCGAAATCGGGAGCGAGCGAGTAGCGCGAGGAAAGTTCGCTGCAAAGGCGTACGACTTCCTCCAATTTGGCGTGGTCGATATTCACCACATTGTGTTTTTCGTCTTGTTCGTAAGCTGCGTATAAAAGCGCTTTGGCCAGATAGGCTTTGGCCATGCCTTTGTTGGCGCGGGCCAAATCGTCGTTGGTATCGGGCAGCGTCTCGGCCGCATAGCGGAATTCGGCGATAATCATCTCCCAGAGTTGACGGTCGGTGTATTCTACATTCGAGATGGTGATGTAATCTTCCTGTTTATCGTTTTCGTCGACCCAGGGAATTTGCTTGAATAAGATTTTAAGCTCGAAATAGTAATGTGCGCGCAGGAAACGCATCTCGGCTTCCCGGATTTTTTTCTTCGGATACGCTTCGTCGGACGTCGCCATGATCCGGGCCAGCGCGTCGTTGGCGCGGGCGATGGCGATGTATTCGGAGTACCATTTCAAGTCGAGGTAATTCACGTCGTCGCGCATATAGACGAAGGTTTCGAAGGTATTGAAATCGCCTACGTCGCCGGGGCCGGCTCCGCCTTTATAGGCATCCCCGCTGCGCAGGTCGCCGTAGGGCCAGAGGGCGTTCATGCCTTCCTGGTAGTTATCGTTGCCTAGGGAGGAATAAGCGGCTATCACCATCTTTTCTATATTCTGGGCATCGTTCAGGTCGTCGGAATCGGCGCTGCCTTTGGGCGATTCGTCGAGAAACGAATCGCAACCGACAAGCGAAAGCAGCAAAGCGGCTGCCACGGTTATATAAGGAAATGTTTTCATGAGATACGGGTATTAAATGATTTTAGAATGAAACGTTAACTCCGAAAGTAAAGGCCCGGGGTACCGGGTAAGCCAGGTTGGGCGTTTCCGGATCGACGCCGGTAAAAGCATTGTCGCCCCAGCCTTTTTTAAGGGTCAGCAGGTTTTGCCCCGAAAGGTAGATGCGGGCGCTTTGCATTTTGGCCGATTGTATCCACCGGTCGGGCAGGCGGTAACCGATTTCGAAATTAGCCAGTTTGAGGAAAGAAGTATTTTCCACGAAATAGCTGGAACGGCGTTGCTCGTTATTCACATCGCTGGCCGAAACCGCCGGGATGGTCGAACCGGTATTATCCGGACGCCAGGCATCCAGCAAACGGGCGCCGTAGTTCTGGCCGCCGAAGAAGCCGAAGAAGTCGGTATAGCCTTTCTGGTCGTTGTAAGCATGCGAACCTACTTGGCCGTTCCAGAACATCGAAACGTCGAATTGTTTATAGCTGGCGCTGATATTCAATCCGTAGAGGAATTTGGGATCTTCCACGCCCAGCCAGGTACGGTCTTCATCGTTGATTTCGCCGCTCTGGTCGAGGTCTTTATACCGGATGCGACCTACTCCTTTTCCCGGCTGCTCGGCATGAGCTTCCACTTCTTCGGGCGTTTGAAACAAACCGTCGGCTACGTAGCCAAAGAGGGATTTCCAGGGACGTCCCAAAATGGTCTGGTCGTTGCCGTTGCCCGGGTACGAATTGATTACATCGTCCGGGAGTTTGGTAATCTTGTTGCGGTAGGTGGCGATATTGCCGGTTACCGTGAGGTCTACCTCGCCGATCTTATGGTTGTAAGTGAGCATAAATTCCACCCCGCTGTTTTCCATGCTGGCTCCGTTTACCCAACGGTCGCCACCGAAGCCGATCGTTGCGATATAGGGAGGCTTTACCAGGATGTCGTTGGTTTTCTTAAAGAAGTAGTCGATCGATCCGGTGAACAGTTGGTTGAACAAACCGAAGTCGATCCCGGCGTTATGTTGTGTGGTAGCTTCCCATTTCAAATCGGGATTGGCGCGTTGGGTACGCAGGAAACCCGATTGTAACTGGCCCTGGCCGGCGCCGGTGATGTCGTAAGCCGTTCCCTGATCGCGCGACCAGGTAGGATCGGTAAAATAACGGGCCTCGTACAAACCGTAGGCGGCGTAGTTGTAGGTAACACCTTCGCTATTGGTTTCCTGGTTGCCGGTTTTTCCCCAGCCGTAACGTAGTTTGAGGTCGGAAACCACCGATTTGGCTTTGGCGAAAAAGGCTTCTTCGCTGATACGCCAGCCCAAGGAGAAGGCGGGGAAGGTACCCCAGCGGTTGTTGGTACCGAAACGGGAAGAGCCGTCGCGGCGCAACGTCAGGGACGCCAGGTATTTATTGTCGTAGCTATAGTTGATTTTTCCGAAGAAAGAAGACAAGGCATAGGAATCGGCTTTCCCGCCGTTGCGGAAATTGTTTTCGCCGGCGTTCAGGTACATATAATCTTCGGTTTCCAACAGGAAGCCGTCGCGGCCGCCCGACATTTCTTCCAATTTGTATTTCATCATTTCCTGTCCGACCAGCAAATCGAAATTACTTTTGCCCCAATCGAATTTATATTGCAAGGTATTGCTCAATATCCAGTTGCCGCCGTAATTGGAGTACGTATCCAGCTTGGCTGTTTTTTCGGAAAGATACCCGGAGGTATACGTTTTCTGCATATCCCGTTTCCAGTAACCCGTATAATCAAGCCCCAGTTTCGAGCGGAAGGTCAAGCCTTTCAGAATTTCGACGCTTAGGTTGACATCCCCGAAGAGGCGGAAGACGTCCTGGTGATTTTGTTTGTTGTCTTCGATCAGGCGCACGGGGTTTTGGCGGTCGCTCATACTGCTGCTCGGGCCTCCCCAGCCGCCGTCGAGCGAATGAACCGGCACCAGCGGTTGGATAAGCCGGGCGCGATCCTGCAAATCGGTGCCCCCTAAAGCGGAATTGCGCGTTTTGGAAAGCGAAAGGTTCTC
>DBFJSK010000346.1:0-2945 GCA_048403675.1 Tannerellaceae bacterium
GGTAATATGCATTTCGCGCAATTTCAGATAAGAACCGTCGAATACGTTCAACTGCCGGTTGCTCAGATAGTAGGAATAGAAGAAATCCATCGCGCTGATGCCAATATCATTCCGGGAGCCGTCTTCTTTTACGAAAGTACCCATATCGGCCAGAACATCCTGTCCGACGATGATGGGACGTTCGCGCAAATCGCCTTCGGCTGTATAATCGAGTACACCGCAATAGGAACCGAACATCTGCGATACCGAGAATACATCGCCGCCTTTACGGAAATCCAAAAGGAAACCAAACGACAAATCTTTCCAGCTCAATTCGCTTCTTAAACCGGCCAACCAGTCGGGGGATACACTGCCGAGCTTTTTGTTTTCTGTTTTCGGCAGACCGTTTTCTCCGATAATATATTCGCCTTTATCGTTGGTAATCATACCGCTTCCGTAAATCGAACCCCACGATTCGCCCGGTTTGGCATACAGATAAGTACTCCATTCCGAACCGATGGTATATTCCGTTAGCGATTGTCCGGTTACGGGGTCGGTGTACAGATCTATAATTTTGCTCTTGTCTTTCGACCAGTTCAAGGTCAGATCCCAATGCCAGTCTTTCAAATCGATCACGGTTCCGGTGAGTTGCAACTCCCAACCGTGATTTTTGATCTTACCTGCGTTAATCAACATTTTGTTGTAACCGGTGGCTTTCGATGTAGCTACTTCCATAATCTGGTCGGAAGTAACCTTGTTATAATAAGCCAGGTCGATGCCTAAACGATGGTTGAAGAATTGCGCTTCCACGCCGGCCTCGCCTGTTTTCACTGATTCCGGTCTCAAGTCTTTCGGCGGATACACCCGCGGAGTGAGGAATTGGGAATTTCCGTAAATCGTATTGGAAACAGCTTCATAGTAAGCGCCCGATTTATACGCCTCCGTAGCGTTACCTACTTTAGCCCAACCACCGCGGAATTTCAGGAAATTGAAGAAATCGGACTGTAGCCCTTCGAAAGTTGCGGTCGGAATCCAACTTGCGCTGAACGAAGGATAGAAGAACGGATCGGCAATGGTCGAACTCCAGTCGTTGCGAACACTAATATCGATATAGGCCATGCTCTTGTAACCGAACGATCCGGAAGCATAGATACTGTTCGAACGGATATGTTGGTGGTCTTGCGAGGCGACTACGCTTCCTTTCGCATTGGCTACCGTATATAATTCCGGTACTGTCAACATGTCGGCTCCGAGGGTAGCTTTTTGCCAGTTGTAATCCCGATAGTTGGCACCAGCCAATATATTCACCGAGAAATCGGCAATATTTTTACTGAAATAACCGATAAAATCCGCATTTAATTCTGTCTGTTTTTGGTTATGCTGACGGAAACGGCCATCGGGGTAGTCCGTGTTAAAAGCCACATTCTGGTTGGCCTGGGTATCAAAATAATCGTATCCTAACCGACCTTCGAATTTCAGGAATTCGAACGGCTTGAAATATAAGGATGTTTTACCGAATACGCGGTTACGTTGGTAAGCATTCGTATTCTTATTTACCGTATAATACGGATTTTGGTGGTAACCCGGATTCCAGCTATAAGGAGCGCCGGTGGTAGGATCTATTTCTCTCCAATTCGCTTTCAGGTCTTTCATATCTACCTGGCGGCCAAACCACTGCATAAGCGACTGCATGACGTTGCCGGCTTCGTAACCCACCATCGGCAGGTTATCGCTTTCCGTACGGGTATAATTCATCGACAAGTCGTAATCGATATATTTATTAAGCATCATTTTCGTATTCAACTGAGCCGAATAGCGTTTCTGGTCGGTATTGGGAACCGTACCTTTTTGATCGCGATAGGCAATAGAGGCGCGTGTTGTAGATTTTTCCGTCTGGCTAGTAAGTGAAATATTGTGATTCATCGAATGACCGAGTTGGAAGAAATCTTTGACATTATCAGGATGCGACACCCAAGGGGTGGCCTGGCGTTCACCGTTTACAATGGGGCTGTTAAACTGCGGCAGCATCAAGCCTACATCCAAACGCGGCCCCCAGCTTTCATCGGCTCCACCATTCACACCCCCGAAAGCGAATCCGTATTTAGAGGCAAAATCCTGGTAAGAACCTGTGAAACCTTGCGATTGGCGAACAGAGTAATCGTATTCGCTTCCTTCGTATCCCTGGCCGTATTTGTTTTGCATCTTAGGCAGATTATAAACCTGATCGACGGTAAAATTACCGTCATATTGGATGGAAACGCCTTTTTTACCGGACTTTCCGGATTTGGTCGTAATCAAGATAACCCCGTTACCGGCACGCATACCGTAGAGCGCGGCCGATCCGCCTTTCAGAACGGAGATCGATTCGATGTCGTCCGGATTGATGTCGTTCAGACCTGTACCGTAATCCACATTCTCGTCTGTTTTATACTGGTCGTTGGCGATGGGCACGCCGTCCACCACGATCAAGGGTTCGTTATTACCCAGCGAAGAATTACCGCGAATCACAATACGTTGTGAGGCTCCTACCTGTCCGCCGGC
This sequence comes from Tannerellaceae bacterium, assembly GCA_048403675.1. Classification (GTDB taxonomy): domain Bacteria; phylum Bacteroidota; class Bacteroidia; order Bacteroidales; family Tannerellaceae; genus Parabacteroides. Next base: position 2,521 of record DBFJSK010000346.1, read on the forward strand.
CGCATTTACTTGTACGCCGGCTACTTTTCCGGAGAGGGCGGACGATACGTTCAATTGTCCGGCTTTAGTCAGTTCGTCGGACTTGACTTCCTGTACCGCATAGCCTAAGGATTTCTTCTCACGGGAGATACCCATGGCGGTAACGACTACTTCGTCAAGGGCTTTCGAGTCAGACTCTAAGACGACGTTCATCACCGGGGATACGGGCATTTCTTTCGTTTTCAACCCTACATACGATACGAAGATTGTTTTGGCGTCGGAGGGTACATCCAACGTAAATTTACCTTCAAAATCTGAAACAGTTCCGATCGTAGTACCTTTCACTACAATGGCAGCTCCGATAACGGGCAGTTGGTCTTCCGCGGAAGTGACCGTTCCTTTAACCTTTATCGTTTGTGCTGTTGCGACTCCTATGCTTATAACTA
>DBFJSK010000347.1:0-5397 GCA_048403675.1 Tannerellaceae bacterium
CATGTCGAAATCAAAAATATTCAATTCGTACCGCGAAGTGCTGGTCGATAATTTTTCAGGCGATTGATCCGCCTTCATTACCACATCCGCTTAAAAATAAAATAATTAGATGTATAAAAAAGATTTACGTATTGTTTACATGGGTACGCCCGACTTTGCTGTGGCCAGTTTGAGGGCTTTAGTGGAAGGGGGCTACCAGGTAGTAGGGGTCGTTACGATGCCCGACAAACCTGTCGGCCGCCATGCCAGCGTATTGCAAGCCAGTCCGGTAAAACAATATGCCCAGTCGGTAGGTCTTCCGGTACTGCAACCAGAGAAATTGAAAGACGAAAACTTTCTGGCCGATTTACGCGCCCTACAGGCCGATCTCCAGATTGTCGTTGCCTTCCGGATGCTGCCTGAAATCGTTTGGAATATGCCCCGGCTAGGCACGTTCAACCTGCACGCTTCCCTTTTGCCCCACTATCGGGGGGCGGCTCCGATCAACTGGGCCGTTATCAATGGAGAAACGGAAACGGGCGTTACCACCTTTTTCCTGACCCACGAAATCGATACCGGTAAAATTATCCGTCAACGCCGGCTGCCCATAGCCGATACCGACGATGTAGGTACCGTACACGACGCGTTGATGGAGATAGGCGCTTCGCTGGTGACCGAAACAGTCGATTTGTTAGTGGCCGGAGAAGTGGAAGCAATCGATCAGAAAGCCTTTTACAAAGATCCGGCTACCTTGCGTCCGGCTCCGAAAATTTTCAAAGATACCTGTCGGATCGATTGGAACCGGCCTGCGAAAACCGTATACGACTTTATCCGAGGTCTTTCCCCTTACCCGGCTGCCTGGACGGAATTGGTATCGGCCGATGGACGGCGCCAGGTTTTGAAGATTTATCAGAGTGCGAAAGTCCCGACGCAGCCTGCTGTGGAAGGAAAGTCTGCACAGCCGGAAGCACAAGTGGAAAACGATCCGGTCGGAACGCTCCGGAGCGATGGAAGAACCTATTTGGACGTGTGCACGGCTGACGGCTGGATTCGTCTCCTTTCGGTTCAACTAGCCGGTAAAAAACGCATGTCCGCAGGCGATTTTCTGAACGGTTTCAAGCAGATTGAAACCTATACGCTGGTCTGATCTGACCCAACCGCGGATAAAGTGGCAAGCATAACACCTCGTATGAACCGGATACGACAAGGAATATATATTGGATTGGGAACCCTTTTCCTTATCCTAGGGGCGATTGGCATTTTCGTCCCCTTACTTCCCACCACCCCTTTCTGGCTGCTCACCTGCTGGTTTTACCTGCGCAGTTCGGGGCGCCTCTACCGGCGTGTGATGCGGAGTCCTTATTTCGGCACCTATATCCGCGATTATATGGAGGACAAAGCCATTCCTTTACGTTCGAAAATCATCTCCCTGACCGTGATGTGGACATCCACCCTGCTCACTTCTTTTTTCTTGATCGACCGGCTTTGGATTCGGTTGATTTTGCTGGCAATCAGCGTAGGGGTAACCTGGCATATTTTGTCGTATCCTACCAAAAAAGGGTAAGGGGTAAAGCTCATTTTAGAAAGATACCACTTCCAAATGGAAACCGGCCCCTCTTCTTATAGTTTGCTTTGTTCCTAATCCCTATTTGTTTTTTTCTCCATTCCGCGTTGCCGGCCGTTTTCTTTTCCCTCCCCGTTTCTTCCACCAAATCCAATACCCGCTGACCGGTAAGCTGGCCCCGGCCAGCGCCGCCAGGCATACCACCAGTTTACCGGGCCATCCGGCTATCCGTCCATCGTGCAATTCCAGATTCATCCGACGCAGCCGGTCGGGTAGAGAAGCTGTCCGGTAACGTCCCGCATAAGGCCCTTCGCCACTCAATTCCTCCAAACTATAGCGATCGAAAAACCGGTTATCCGTCTGGTAATACGAATTTCGCTTATGCACGATGCTCACCCGGCAGACGTCCTCCGGCCGCTGAGGCATCACAAAATAAAACCCCTTCGCCTCCGGTTCCTCTTCACGCAGCCGGTGATACAACTTGTCGAGCGGAAAGGCGGCAACCCGGGCGTCCGGCCGCTCTACCGCCGTCGTATCCGATACTGGCAGTTTATACGCTTTCAATTCCTTGCCTCCTGTCAGCCGGTACACGCCCCGGCTATACCAGTCGAAGCTCCAGACCAATCCGGTAGCGGCCAGCCCTGCCAATACCACGACAGCATATAGGCCTACCACCACATGCACGTCGAATAGCAGGCGCCGCATTCCCCCGTCGCATTTGATCCGGAAAAACCGGCGCAGCCGTTCGCGCGTCCATACTTTCGGCCACCAAATCACACATCCGCTGAGCAAAACCACAAGAAAAATCAGCACGCAACTTCCCACCAGCGGCTTTCCGATAGCCGGAGGCAACCACAGCCGGCGGTGACCATCCAGCACAAAGCGAAAGAAATCAAAATCTCTCGCTTCTTTCCCGAGCCATTTCAGGACAGTCCCCTCATACGGATCGATCCATACGATTCCTTGTTTTCCTTCTGGCGCCGTCAGATCCACGCGGATGGCATCGGTAGCTTCTCCATAGGTTAAAGCATACGGGCGCCATCCCTGCGGCAGCGGTTCTATCCGCTTGAAAATCTCGGAAGGCGGAAGTACGGAGTGGGAAGCCGGGCCTAGGCCCGGATGGGTAGGAGAGTGGGGGGCGGCAGACACAAAACGCCAAGGTTCCGACACCGCCTCGATTTCCTCTTTAAACGCATACAAAGCGCCGGTGAGGCAAATCACACAGACTACCCCACCGGAGAATAACCCCAGCCACTTATGCAGCCGGATACTTATTTGTTTGAACGTCATCGGCTAGTCCAGTTTAAACAACCCTCCAACAAACGTAGTTTGTACCTCTGCTCCCTTTTCCGCCGTAGCGTCGGCGATATGCGTACGGTAAATAAAAGTTCCGTCGGCCTCAGTGATCGGCAAATACACATACGGCGCTTCAACCAAGGCTGTAAAGCTGCGCGCTCCTTGCCCGTTATGCACCGGCGCCCCGTCTACCACTTTTGCCGTCTGGTTATACAGATCAATCAGATACAATTTCAAACCCGCGTCCGACCATAAATCCGTCTGTTCGTCTGTCTGCGTAGTGACTTCCGCAAACACCAACCCGTTGCCGATATACTTGATATGCGCCGGTTTATACCCCCCGGTCGCTTTTTCGAAATCGAAATAATAGCTTTCGTCGAAAGCCATCGTTTCCTTTTTAATCCGCAGGAAACCGGCCGGCAAGCTGCTTTGAGTAAATCCGTTGCCTTTCGCCGTGGCCGACATCGTATACAAATCGCCCTTTTCATCGGAAATAATCCCGCAATTGGTATTAAACGCGCCCGCCGGCCCCACCCGGTCGTCGGTCAGGGTAGTGAGGTATTCCAGTTCCGGATATGAATAGACCGCCACCCAAATACGGTCGGTCAGCGTAGTCGCGTACGAAACCGGATGCATCAAATAATAGGTCAGGTAAACTTTATTGTCGCTGACACGCATCCCGGTGAACGAAGGCCAGTTTTCTTCCGTCACCTCCGCCCCCAGTTGGTGTACCGGGTGAGCTACCGTGCGGGTGATCGATACGTTCGAAATATCCACCGTATAAAATTTGAAAGCATTTCCGTCCTGAGGTGTTTTCGGAAATTCCACGCCCAACATGGTCTGTTCGTCCACAGGTTCGAACCCGTTGAGGGAAGCATCGAATACAAAATTCCCCTTTTTTATCCATTTTCCATCCGCATCGAGCGTAAAAGCATTGGCTTCGGCTATCCCGAGACCCCCAATGCTGAATATCGTCTGTCCGCCTTGCTGAAAATCCCGATAGCCAGTTTGTTCCACGCCGTTACCGATAGAGGAAATCGTCCCTTTCATCAAATCGGCTGTTGTTACCAGATAATACGAGGTAGCGTTCGAACTGCTCACGCCCAGTCCCAGCGCATACCGTCCGGCAGTACCCGTTCCGTTTCCATTCTCACCATTTCCCCCTCCGGAAATATCATCGTCGCCGCAAGCGGCGAGGCCTAACGCAAGGAACGCTGCGGCCCCTATTGTAGCATACTTTTTAAAATTCATTGTTTTTGCTGTTAGAAATTAATAACTGAACCTGTTTCAAAAGCACTCTTTTTCCTATCCTCCCATAAAATAGCGAAGCGTCAGGTAAAAGGCTCGCCCCGGTTTTTGGAGTTTATAATTATCGTAAAGTTTGGCATTGCCCAGGTTGCGGGCATTTACCGATAGATTATACCGGCCGGCTCCCAACGAATAGCCCACCGAGAGATTATGCGCCACCTGTTCCGGAATCACCGCTTTCGAATCCTTCGATCCCAAGCTCGGCCACGACAGAAAGTAAGCATGCACATAATTCAAATCATAATCTACCGTCAGCCAGCTCTGTTTACAAAAAACATCGTCAAACCTAAGACCGGCCGTTGCATTACCGAACAGATAAGGCATATTCGGCAACCGGTCTTTGTAAGTGAAATTCTTTTTTTGTCCTGCACCCACATAGCCATCCACCGTAATGAACTCCATGTCGTCGCGGATATTTTGCCAAGTCAGGTTACCTCCCAGCCGGAACAGCCTCCGGAAGGCATAGCTGATGCTCCCTTCTACGCCGAAGGTCTTCACCCGGCCCAGGTTGACGTACCGCATGCTCGGTTCTTTCAATTCTTTCTGAATAAAATCCTGCGCATACCGTAGCAATACGCCCCCTTCAGCCGACAACCGGTGGTCTGCCCCCAAGTATTGATCGTACAAAAGACCGGCATTCAAATTATCGCTGCTTTCCGGCTTCAGCTTGGGGTTACGCTGGTTGAACAACCCGTCGCCGAACATTTCCATGCCTTCGGGCAGCCGGTACGTATGTTCGTAGGAAGCCTTCAGTTGCAAAGGGCGAAGTACGAACCAGGAAGCCGAAGCCCCATAGCCTAGTTTGGCAAACGAAGCGGTGAAAGCTTCCAATCGTTCCGTTTCCTGAAATTGATCTTTGTATTCGTACGACCGCCCTCGCATCCGGTACAGCTTTGCAAAAGCCGAAGCCGTCCATTTTTCCCGGCTCATCGTCCATCCCAATCCAAGGATGTGTTTGTTGAAATGCTGTGGAATTTTATGCTCCCGGTTGTCCGGATCTTCTTTATCGTGCATCCGTCGGCCGAAACGGGAAAATAAATAATGCAGCGAGAGCGATTGATCGGCTGTCAGCCGGTACAGCGCGCTGCCTATCACCTGTCCTTCACTGTCCAGCAAACGCAGGCGGCTGCGCCTGTCTTCACCCGCCGCAGCCGATTCCTGAGGAACCCGTTCGCCCAGCCAGTTGTAGCGATAAGCGGCGGTATCGGTAAAATGATAGACCGAACGGCTGTAATTTCCATACACATTTA